>CAMJRT010000266.1 GCA_946408295.1 uncultured Bacteroidales bacterium | reverse complement strand
TTTCCGTGGTACGGTTATGTTGTGATGAATTGTTTCCGGTTCCTTTCCTAAAGTGGTATCTACCTCAAAATCTATCGTCTTTTTTGTATCCATGTGGCGTTTTTTTAAAAGTTGGTTTATTGATTATTTAGAATTGCAGCGGGTCAATCTCCTTCAACACCGCCTCAACCTTGTCCAGGTCGAACCAGTTATCCGTTCTCACCCCGCTTTCCATATCAATCCAGAAATCCCGGCAAACGCCGCTATCTTTGAGCTGGAGGAACTTTCTCGCCGCGTTGGAGGGATTGATACCCCCGGCGTATCCGGTGCGGACAGAGCGTTTTTTGGGGACGAACTCTGTCTCTCTCCCTAAGCCTCCGGAAAGGTCGATGAGGCAGGACAGTTTGGTCCTGTGCGGTTCGAAGATGCTTTCGACCGAATGGATGTCATCCGGGTTCATCTGCTGGATGATGACTTCTTCCACCCCTTCGTGCGCCCCTATCCCGAAATTCTTTCGGACGGCTTTGGTCTCCCTCAGGTCCCGGGGGCCGAAGTTCAGCTGGATGCGCCGGAACATCGAGAGGTTCCCGTTAAGGAACTCATCCAGGGTCTCGAAGCCGTTGTCGGTGCAGGGACCGAGAAGGTCGCCTCCGCAGACATGGCAGGCAAGGTTGAGACCTTTGTACTTCTTGAGATTTTCAAGGATAGCGAGGTCGGGATACCGAGGGTCTCCGGAGCCTGTCCGTTTCTTGGACACCAGGATGCCGAACTCCGCGTAGGGATAGCGGGCCTGGATGTCCGCAAGGCGGTTGAGGTCGGTGCAGGAATCCACACCGGTGAAGGTGATGGTGTACGGGGCGTAACTCTCCGTATCGGGAATGTCTTTCCTGAACCGGGGCAGTATCTTCTCAAACAACTTGAACATAGTTAACTTCTTTTTTTTCAATGCAATAAGATTTTGCAGTCATTGTATTGTCTATAAAAAGGGAGAGGGTAGAGCGTTCCGGACAGCGAGCTGTATGTGTGTGGTGGGGGGCTGTGATGTCCGGAGAGCAAGGTATGAAAAACAATGAAAAGACCTCAACCCTCTCCCTTATAGGGATTCTACGGCAGCTTGTTCATTTCGGTGCGCCGCCGGAGCTTTTGCTTAAGCTGCTCTTCAGGGCTGTAGCGGCAGAACCTGGCGAGCCTAAGGTGCAGTTTCCGGTCATATTCGGGCTCCCCCTCCCGGAAGTAGTTGTAGTATCGCTTCATGTACCCTTCCAGCACTTTCTGGTAGGCGTACACGGCCTCAATCAGGGAGATGATGATGATTCCCCGCTCGGCCCCGTCGTTGATTTCTTCGACTGCATTCTCGCACAGCACCCGTGTGGTTTCCGCCGTCCGCAGTATCTTTTGTATGTAACTTTTCATAAAACTTTCAAAAAAATATTTTAAGTCCCTTTTCGTTTACCCCCTCATCCACCCTATCAGAGTCACCGTCCCTTCCTGCCGCCGGCGGCGGCCAACCGTTCTCACCGTCATTCCACCGCCATCCCGGCCAACTCCGCATCCTCCGGCCGTCCGCAGACCCCTCATCCTCTTTCTTTCAGTGCCAAATGTATCTTTGGGCCGGGGCCACTTGTGAAGGAGCACTTTTGGGAGGGTCACTTGGTAGAGGTACAATTGGAAGAGATTTTGGAAAGATTGCTTGGAAGGTTTGAATGGAAGGATTGGCTGGAAGGGGACCTTTAAGGTGGAGGGCTTGGGGGCATATACAAAAAAGTAATCAAAATATTTGTTTCAACTTTTTGGAGAAATTCACATGGTTTATATTCAGAAGGGAGGACTTACTGGAAGGGAGCGTCGGTCGGTGAAAGGGGAGCGGGGGAGCCGCCTTCTCCGGAGGCGTCGGAATCCTCACCGGGCTTGCCCGGCATGATGTTGTGCAGGAGGGAACCGGAGATCGCATCCTCCGCCTCCTGGAACCCCTTGTCACGGCCCTCGGCGTAGGCGGCGCGGATGACCTCCATGATGCGGTTGCCGTCCGCGTCCGTGAGGCCGCTCAGGTAAGCGTAGCCGTCACGGAGGACCTTGCCGCCCTCCTGGATGAGCATAGTGGACTCGTGGATGTCCTCCCACGCCTTCTCGATGGCGGTCCTTTCCCTGTCGAAGACATCGTTCGCCTCCTTGATGGCATCCCTGGCCTTCCCCATCCAGAAGAGCGCAGCGGCATCCGCGCCCTCACTCCGGGCCTTGCCGATCACCTTCTTTTCATAGGGGGTGTAATCGCCCCGGCGGAACCGCCGCTCGGAGGCGTGATTGCCAAGGAGGTAGCCGCTGACAAAAACGACTGCGAAAAAGAAAATCACAAAGACGATCATCCAGAAAAATTCAGCATCCATGGTAGCGCGTGTCGTTAAACGTATCAATATCCTGTTGTCCTATAGACCGTCCCGTTCCCGTGCGCCCCTTCGGGGCCTCACATGGCCAAAAGCCCCAAGGGGCGAGGGGACGGGAATGACCGTCAGGCACTTGTCAGTCGCCCTGCCGGCAGGATGGTTCCGGATTGTGCGGACGGCCGGGATGGGCCGCCCGGGGTCATTCTCCGGCTCACCACACATCGCCAGGGAAGATATGACAATGACAAATATAAAAAAATTTACGCGGAAAGTAAAATAGGTTTGCAAAAGAAAATTCGAGGGAGGGCAAAAAAAGGATGCACGGGGGTTCTTCCGTGCATCCTTCGCTTTTCCTGAACCAAATCTATTATGAGATTAAGCGGGAATACTGCGGTGCTTCAGCCCGCAGATGAGAGCGGAGCAAGTCACCTTAGTTTTTGAAGTTTGATGTAGCGTTGGACCGTATCTTGTGATATGTGTCCGACGCTTTCGCAGAAGTATGACTTGCTCCAGAGGACGGGTGCTCCCCATT
>CAMJRT010000265.1 GCA_946408295.1 uncultured Bacteroidales bacterium | reverse complement strand
TGCTCACGACGGTCGAGATGACCGACAGTTTAAAGGCGTTATTCTGGTTATACTTGGAATTATCTACACGGATTTTGTTGGGCTCGACATAGACCACATCGTTCTGTTTGAGGTAGTAGGCGGGCGATTTGAACAGTTCCACGCTGCGCAGGTCCATCTGGTAGATGTTGCGTTTGCCGTCTTGTTCCCGAATGACGAACACCCGGTCGCGCCGTCCGAAAATCGTCAAATCGTGCGCCATTCCCAGCGCGTCGAGCACGGTCAGTTTGTCGCCGTCGAAGGTGTAGGTACCGGGATTCATCACTTCGCCGAGTACCGCCACTTTGAAATTGAGAAATTGGACGGTCACCACGGGGTCTTTGATGTAGTTGCCGTCAATGATTTTTCCCTTGATGAGGTCGGCCGTCTCTTTGCGGGAGAGCCCTTTTACTTCAATAGTCCCGAGGATGGGAAAATCAATCGTCCCTTCCTCGCTGACGACATAGCCAAGCAGGCGCTGGCTCACGCCCATTTCGGAAAACTCGCTGCCGGCCTGGTAACTGATGACGGGGAGGTTGAACAAAGTGGATAATTCCGGGTTGCGGCAGGAGACAACGATGGAAATCATATCACGGGGCTGAATCCGGATGGACGAGAAGTTGTCGATGACGCTTTCTTCTCCGGGCTTGACATCTTGGATATAATTGATTTTCTCATAAGTCCTGCATGCCGTCAGGCCGCAGGCGAGAGTGAGCAACAGAAAAAAGTTTTTCATATACTGAAATTGTGATAGTGAGGGCCGAAACGCTTGAACGCTTCTTCGTCAAGCCTATTGCGGTCATCAGGATGAGCGATGGAAATCAGGAGTTTTGCCCTTTCTTGCAGGGATTTTCCCGTCAAGTCGACGGCACCCCACTCGGTAACCACCCAGTGGGCGTCCGCCCGGGGAGTGACGACCCCGGCTCCTTCGGCGAGGGCGGGGACAATCTTGTTTTTCCCTTTGTTGGTGCGGGAGGCGAAGGCCGTGATGGATTTGCCGCCTTCCGACAGGAACGCACCTTTGACAAAATCCAACTGACCGCCGGTCCCGGAAAAAATGCGCGTGCCGATGGAATCGGCGCAAATCTGTCCCGTCAAATCCACTTCCGTGGCGGAGTTGATGGCTGTCACTCGCTTGTTGCGGGCAATGATGCAAGGGTCGTTGGTATAGGCGATGTCCTTCATCAGGACACTGTCGTTACGATCAAGAAAGGAATAAACCTCATTGGAACCAAGCAGGAAGGAGGCGACGACCTTGCCGGTGTCGATGTCTTTGCGGCGGCCGTTGATGATGCCTTTTTTAATAAGGGCGAGCAGGCCGTCGGCAAACATTTCGGTGTGCAGGCCGAGGTCTTTGTGGCCGGAAAGTTGGGTTGCCAGGGCGTTGGGCAGGGCGCCGATGCCCATCTGCAGGCAGGCTCCGTCTTCCACCAGGGCCGCACAGTTTTTCCCGATGGTCTTTTCCAACTCGGAAGGGGCTTTGTAAACGGCGGTAACCAGGGGCGTGTCGTCCCGGACCAGATAGGTGAACTTGCTGACAGGAACGAGGTCGCCGTAGGCGTAAGGAACATTCTTGTTGACCACGCCGATGACGATTTCCGCCGAGTCGATGGCGGCGATGGAGCAGTCCACGGAAGTGCCCAGCGAGACCATCCCGTTTTCATCGGGGAAGGAGACCTGGACCAGGGCGGCATGCAGTTTGATATGGCCGCGGCGGTAGAGTCTGGGCGTGTCGCTCAAGTGTACGGGCAGATAGTCTGCATAGCCGGAATTGACATTGGCCCGTACATTGGGGCCGACGAAAAAGCCCTGCTCGAAGAAAATCCCTTCATAACGGGCCTCGCTGTAGGGAGCGGGCCCTTCCGTATGGAAATGATGGAAATGCAAATCTTCGATTTCGCCACGGTCGGCTCTCCGGCAGAGCGCTTCGATCAAGACGTGGGGCACACTGGCGACGCTGCTCAGGTGAATGTGGCCGTGAGAGCGCAGGTGACTGACCGCTTCGTCTGCAGAGATGTAGCAAATTTCTTTCATTTTCTCGCCTGTCAAAAAATCTTTCAAAGATAAGCATATTTTTTATAAATTTGTGCCTGTTATGCATACGAAAGAAGAAAAACTGGCACTTTTTGCCCAAGTCCTGAATATAATGGACTATTTGCGTGAGCGTTGTGCTTGGAACGGGGCGCAGACCTTCGATTCGCTCCGGACCCAGACGCTGGAGGAGGTGTATGAACTCAGCGATGCCGTGCTCAAAGGTTCGACGGATAATGTCCGCAAGGAGTTGGGCGATTTGCTGCTGCACATAGTCTTTTACGCCCGGATTGCCTGCGAGAAAGGGCTCTGGGATGTGGGGGATGTGATGCAGGGCCTCTGCGAGAAGATGATTTACCGCCATCCGCACGTTTTTCCCGGAGGAATTTATCCGCCGGATGAGAACGCCCGTCCGATGACTCCGGAAGAGGTGGCTACGGCTTGGGAGATGCTCAAGACCCAGGAGAAAGGGGGCAACAAGACGGTGCTTTCCGGCGTTCCGGATTCGATGCCGCCCATCCTCAAGGCCTATGCGATGCAGGACAAGGCGCGGGGCGTGGGCTTCGATTGGGAGCACAAAGAAGATGTGTGGGACAAGGTTCGAGAGGAACTCGGAGAAGTCATCGAGGCGGCAGGGGAGGAGGATTCCGTGCATGAGGAAGAAGAGTTCGGCGACCTTCTTTTTGCGGTGGTGAATGCTTGCCGTCTGTATGGCATCAACCCCGATACGGCGCTCAACAAGGCCTGCGATAAATTTCGCCGGCGTTTCGGATACCTGGAGGAGCACACCATCCGGCAGGGGCGCGATTTGCACGATATGACCCTGGATGAAATGGATGTCATTTGGG
>CAMJRT010000264.1 GCA_946408295.1 uncultured Bacteroidales bacterium | reverse complement strand
GCTGGACGGTCAAGGGAAATTGTTTGCTGAATGTGCATAAAAACAAAATCGTCTATGGCGTGCTTGAATAAGTCTTTGTTCCGGATTGTCTCGCAGCGGGAGGTGGCGCCGCGCTCCTTCCTGTTGGTTCTTGAGGGGGATACTTCCGCCATTACGGGCAGCGGACAGTTCGTGCAGGTGGCGCTCCCGGGACGCTATCTCCGCCGGCCTATTTCGGTGTGTGATGTCGCCGCTCCGCAGGACCCGGGTCAGGCCGATAATCTCACGAGGACTTCCGGTCGGCCAGGGCGTCTCACGCTGCTCTATAAGATAATGGGCGCCGGCACGGACCAGATGGCGGCGATGCAGCCGGGCGACACGCTCGAACTGCTCACCGGTCTGGGCAACGGCTTTGACACGAGCGCCTGCCGCGAAAAGGCCCTGCTGGTCGGCGGCGGAATGGGCGTGGCGCCCCTATACCTGCTGGCCAAGGAATTACTGGAGGCCGGGAAAAAGGTGCAGGTCATTCTGGGCTTCAACCAGGCCTCTGAAATCTGTCTGGAGGAGGAATTCCGTGCCCTGGGCTCCGGATTGAATACCCTTTCAGACGCCGATGCAAAGGAGAGTCCGTCATCTTCAGCCTGCCTGGATGTCATTGTCAGTACGGCGGACGGCAGCAGGGGAGTCAAAGGCTTCGTCACCGACGCCATCAAAACGCTCGCCGTTTCAAACGCGGACACGCTTTCCGACGCTGATGCCGCTTCGAGCGGCCCGGCTTCGGCACCTTACGACTATTTCTACACTTGCGGGCCGATGGTGATGATGAAGGCCGTGTGCGCCCTCTGTCCCACGGACGGCCAGGCTAGCCTCGAAGAGCGGATGGGCTGCGGCTTCGGCATCTGCTACGGCTGCACCGTCGCCACCCAGGACGGGCCCCGCCGCGTCTGCGCCGACGGCCCCGTCTTCACCAAAACCCAACTCGGCTGGTAAGTCCCTCCCGCCTCGGAACAGCAAATAAATTTGCTTTTCTCTCGGCTTATTCGTACTTTTGTGGCAATGAAAATAAAAGCCTCATACCTTGATGACAGTTCCTGTTAGGGGAACTGTTTTTTTTATAATGTCGTTTCGTACAATGGAGAATGGCCCTCAAAATTGCAATCTGCAGGTGCGGCTGGGCGGACTGACGCTCAAAAATCCCGTCATTCCGGCCAGCGGGACTTTCGGCTTCGGCCTGGAAATGAAGGAGGTCTTCGACCTGAATGTATTGGGCGGCATCAGCCTGAAAGGGACGACGCGCGAGGCACGTTTTGGCAATCCTACGCCCCGTATCGCCGAGTGCCGTGAAGGGATGATCAATTCGGTGGGACTCCAGAATCCCGGCATCGAGGCGCTTGTGGGTGAAAAAGCCCCGGCTTTGCGCCAAGTCTATGACGGCTGCATTATTGCGAATATCAGCGGATTCTCCGTGGAGGAATATGTGGACTGCTGCCGCCGGGCGGATGCCTGCGCGGCGATAGATTTGCTCGAAATCAATGTCTCCTGCCCCAATGTACACGGCGGGGGAATGGCCTTCGGCACCGACCCCAAGATGGCCGCCGAGGTGACCACCGCCGTCAAGCGGGTGACTGCCAAGCCCGTCTATATCAAGTTGAGTCCCAATGTGACGGATATCGTGGCGATGGCGCGGGCCTGTGAGGATGCGGGAGCGGACGGTCTGGTACTGATCAATACGCTGCTCGGGATGCGCATCGATATCCGCCGCCGCCAGCCGGTGCTGGCCAACAAGATGGGCGGATTTTCGGGGCCTGCCATCTTCCCGCTGGCCCTGCGTATGGTCTATCAAGTGGCGCACGCCTGCTCCATTCCCGTCATCGGCTGCGGGGGCGTGGCAAGCGCGGAGGATGTGGTCGAGATGATGATGGCGGGGGCATCCGCCGTTGAGGTGGGGGCCGAAAACCTCCGCAATCCCTATGCCTGCCGCGACATTGTCGAGGCCCTGCCCTCCGTTATGAGGACGCTGAGATTAGAAACTTTAAACAATTTAAAGATATGATTCGCAAGTCTGCGACGGTTTGAAAACCAACATACTTGCGAAAAAATTAGAATACAATGAAAGACGTCATCATCGCGTGTGACTTTGCGGGCAAGGAAGAGACCCTGGCCTTTCTGGACCGGTTCGAGGGGGTGAAACCCTATGTGAAAGTGGGGATGGAACTCTATTATGCCTGCGGCCCCGACATCGTCCGCGAAATCAAAAAGCGCGGACACAAAATCTTCCTGGATCTCAAACTCCACGACATTCCCAACACCGTCAAAAAAGCGATGCGCGTGCTGTCCGCCCTTGATGTGGATATGTGCAATGTACACGCCGCCGGTACCGTCGAAATGATGAAGGCCGCCCTCGAAGGCCTGGTGCGCCCCGACGGCAGCCGCCCCTTGCTGATTGCCGTCACGCAACTCACCTCCACCAGCGAAGAAAGGATGCAGAAAGACCTGCTCATCGGAGCCGGTATCCGGGAGACCATCGCCCACTATGCCCGCAACACGAAGGCGGCCGGGCTGGACGGGGTGGTCTGCTCGCCGCTGGAAGCCTCGTTGGTCAAGGAGGCCTGCGGCCCGGATTTTCTGACCGTCACCCCCGGAATCCGTTTCAAAGATGCGGCAGGGGATGATCAGGTGCGGATTACCGACCCGGCCGGCGCCCGTGCCATCGGCTCGGACTTCATCGTCGTCGGAAGGCCCATTACCGCCGCCTCCGACCCCGTCACCGCCTATCATCGTTGCGTGAAAGATTTTCTATTATGAATACAACCGGAGAAAAAATCGCCAGCGCGCTGCTAAGCATCGGCGCCGTCTTTTTAAGGCCGGAACAGCCCTTCACCTGGGCCAGCGGCATCAAAAGCCCCATTTATTGTGACAACC
>CAMJRT010000263.1 GCA_946408295.1 uncultured Bacteroidales bacterium | reverse complement strand
ACGCACTCTACCACCAAGTATATGGACGGGCACGGAGCCGCCGTAGGCGGAGCCATCGTGGACAGCGGCAATTTTCCCTGGGACAACTATGCCGACAAGTTCCCCGGCCTGTGCAAGCCCGATGAGAGTTATCACGGACTCGTTTATACCAAGGCCTTCGGCCGCGCTGCCTACATTACCAAGGTCTGTACGCACCTGATGCGCGACCTCGGCGGCATCCAGAGCCCCCAGAACGCGTTCTACCTGAACCTCGGCCTGCAAACCCTCCACGTGCGGATGGCCCGTCACTGCGACGGCGCCTTGAAGGTGGCCCGTTTCCTGGCCTGCTGCCCGGATGTGAAATGGGTGAAGTATCCCGGTCTGGAAAGCGACGCCCAGTATGCGATGGCGCAGAAATATATGCCCGGCGGCACCTGCGGCGTGATGGCTTTCGCCCTCAAGGGAGACCGTGCGTTCGCCAGCCATTTTATGGATTCCCTCCGGCTCGTGACCATCGAAACCCACGTGGCGGACTGCCACACCTGCATCCTGCACCCCGCCGCCCATACCCACCGTCAACTCACCGACGAGCAACTGCGTGCGGCAGGCGTGGATCCGGACCTCATTCGTTTGAGCATCGGTCTGGAGGATGCGGAAGACATTATCAATGATATTCAACAAGCCCTTCAACAGGCCCGGCAATAAAATGCAGAAACATTCCATCAAAATCGACAAGCCCTTTGAGTTTGAGGCAGGAGGATTTCTGGACTCGCTTGACATCGTCTATCACACTTCGCCCCGCGAATATACTCCGGGTGAAAAGGTCATCTGGGTGTGCCACGCGCTGACCGGCAACTCGGACCCCGAAGAGTGGTGGCCGGTGATGGTGGGCAAGGGCAAATTGTTCGACCCGGACAAATTCTACATTGTCTGTGTGAACATCTTGTGCTCGCCTTATGGCACGACCTGCCCCGCGAGCATCAACCCGCGTACCGGAAAGCCTTTCTTCTTTGATTTTCCCAAGACGACCGTCCGGGATTTGGTAAAAGCCAACATTCTGGTCCGCAGACACCTGGGCATTGAGCAAATCGACCTGATGATCGGCCCTTCGCTGGGCGGATTCCAGACCCTCGAATGGGTGATTATGGAGCCGGATGTGGTGAAAAACGCCATCTTCCTGGCCACCGCCACCCGGGCGATGCCCTATTTGGTCGCATTCAACGAGTCCCAGCGTATGGCCCTCGAAGCCGACCCGACCTTCCGCGAAGCCAAGTCCCTCAAGGGCGGCGCCGCCGGCCTGAGTTGCGCCCGCAGTATCGCGCTGATTTCCTACCGCACCTTTGACTGCTACAACATCCGGCAGCAGGAGACCGACGAGGATGTGCTCTTCGCCAACCGCGCCTGCACTTATCAGCAGCACCAGGGATACAAACTCGTCAACCGTTTCGATGCCTATAGCTATTGGTACTTGACCTATTGCTTCGATAGCCAGAACATTGGCCGCGGCAGGGGAGGGGTGGCCAACGCCCTCAAACGCATCAAAGCCGACTGTATGGTCATCAGCATCGACTCGGACACCCTTTTCCCGCCCAAGCAGGCCCTCCAGACCGCCCGTCTGCTCAGCCACGCTTCCTACAACGAACTGACCAGCATATACGGGCACGACGGCTTCTTGATCGAGGGCGAACAATTAACCGCAATATTATCGCATAAAATAAACGCATTATGAAAGTAATGAAGTTTGGCGGCACTTCCGTGGGTTCCGCTGAAAGAATGAAGAATGTGACCCAACTGATTCTTGGTCCCGAGCCCAATTTCGTCGTCCTTTCCGCGATGTCGGGGACGACCAACAGCCTGGTGGAGATTTCCGGCTACCTTTATAGCAAAAACACCGTCGGCGCCCTTGAAATCATCGGCCGTCTGGAGAAAAAATACCGGCAGCACATCGAAGAACTGTATGCCACCGAAGAATATAAGCAGAAAGCGCTGGACTATCTGCTCGGTACGTTTTCCTATCTGGCCTCCTTTACCAAGCAACTGTTCACCCCGGTGGAGGAAAAACTGATTCTGGCGCAAGGAGAACTGATGTCCACCCATATGGTGGCCTTCTACCTGGAGGAGCGGGGGGTGAATGTGAAGTTGCTGTCCGCCCTCGATTTTATGAAAATCGATGCGAACGGCGAGCCGGACCAGAACTATATCCGCGAAAAACTCAATGCCGTTTTGGATAAGAATCCCGGTGCGCAGGTTTACCTGACCCAGGGCTTCATCTGCCGCAACGCCAAAGATGAGGTGGACAACCTCCAGCGCGGCGGTTCCGACTACACCGCCTCCCTCATCGGTGCGGCCATCCGGGCGGACGAGATTCAGATTTGGACGGACATCGACGGAATGCACAACAACGACCCCCGTGTGGTGGAAGGAACGAAACCGGTGCGTCATCTGCACTTTGAGGAAGCGGCCGAGTTGGGCTATTTCGGTGCCAAAATCCTGCACCCGACTTGCATCCAGCCGGCCAAGTTCGCCAACATTCCGGTCAAACTGCTCAATACGATGGAGCCGGAAGCGCCCGGTACGACCATCGACAACCGCGAAGACCCCGGAGAAATCAAAGCCGTCGCCGCCAAGGAAAACATTACGGCGGTCACGATTCATTCTTCCCGAATGTTGCTGGCCTATGGTTTCCTGCGCAAAGTGTTCGAGATTTTCGAAAGTTACCGTACCGCTATCGATATGATTTGCACCTCCGAAGTCGGAGTTACGATGTCCATCGACAATACGGCTCATCTGGCGGAGATTGTCGCCGATTTGAAGGCATACGGCACGGTGACCGTGGACAGCGGGATGTGCATTGTCTCGGTGGTCGGGGATATGTCATGGGAGAATGTCGGATTCGAGGCGCGTGCCGTGGATGCGATGCGCGATATTCCCG
>CAMJRT010000262.1 GCA_946408295.1 uncultured Bacteroidales bacterium | reverse complement strand
TTGCTGGATGAATTTCCGTTCTTGCGGGAGAAATTGCTACTCTTGTCCGGGGGTGACGTTTGCCATCCCAAATGGCTGTGGCGCTTGCACAAAGTCCGTTCCTGGCTTCGCAGCCTTCCCTTCCACTCGAAACGCATCCTGTGCTGCATTTTCAACTACAACGAGAACGACAAAGCCATCGCTTGGAGCGAACGGCTTTCACCCTGTTTCGACACGGTCATCCTGGACAGCGGCAGCCAGCCGCCCTGCGACCATCCCACGGCCCTTCATTTGAACAATATCTTCTATTCCGGCCTGATGAACGAGGCGTATCGGCTGGCCAGTGAAGGCTGCTATCCCTGGGTGGTCATCGTCACCTCGGACGTCGGCATTTCCGATAAGGGGGCCCGGGCGCTATGCCGGCGGATGGAAAAACTCTCCTACGCCGAAAATGTCGGCTTATACCAACCCGGGAACAGTCTCTGGGGCACTTCCCACAGCAAAAGCAGGGCACGCCTATTCGGAGGCATCCGCAAATCGAACTTCCAGGAAGGATGGTTCCACCTGGTACGGACGGACCTGCTGGGACGCATCTGCCCGATTGACTTGAGCATCAACCGCCTGGGTTGGGGCTTGGATATGGCACTCTGCTATTTCGCCAATATCGAAGACAAACTGATTCTGGTCGATTCCGATATCACGGTCAGGCATCCCGGCGGCACCGGTTACAATCGCGACGAAGCCGACCGGCAGATGCAAGCCTGGTTCACCACCATTCCCGGCTTCCGGGACCCTTTCCATATGCCCAAAGCCAATGGCCCCATACGCTATCCAAAATTATGAAAGACAAAGAGACCATTTATGCGGTATCCGCAGTAAGAGATTTCGCAATGTACGAAAAATGCATTGCCGGCAATCCCTATTGCAGGGACTGGTCGTTGCATCCGTATGACAACCGGGTGGAAAATCTCGGCATCCCGGCCATCTACAACCGCTTCATCGACCATCTCCCCGGCGACGGCTGGATCGTTTTCTGTCACGAGGACTGGCAGATTCACTGCTCCTTGGAAGACGCCCTGCGCAACTGTCCGAAAGACCGGCTCTACGGTCCTGTCGGCGCATTTTTTGAGGAAGGCAGAAAAGCGGGGTTCGTCGGAATTGTCGGTTCCGTGCAAGAATCACGCAAAGATGGAAGTCACCTCAAACAGGTTCGCGGTTTCCACCGGTCCGGAACAGCCGGCACCTTCGACTGTATGTGTTTGATTGTACACAGTTCCCTGTTGCGCCAATACAGGCTGCATTTCGACGAGAACCTGCTTTTTGATATGTACGTAGAAGATTTTTGCAGCGCCGCCAAAGAGAATTACAGCATTGCTTCAGAGATTCTTCCCCTCGAAAGCCGTCACTACTCCGAAGGGGTAACGGGACAGCGATTCGAAGATGCCCTGTCCTATGTACAGAAGAAATATGCCGAAGCCACTCACGCGTATTGCACTACGGTCGGCTATAAAAACGTATGGGGCATCATTCCCATCAACCCCACCTACATAGCGCGCCGCCAACTGCTATCTACGATCCGCTATCTGCTCCTCAAATAATGCTCTTCCGTAGTCAACCATCCGTTTCTTGTGCGCAGGGCGGCTTGAAGCGGGCCCTGGCCCGCTGGCAGGTCAAAGTTTCCGGGCTCCTGTACGGACACCTTCTAAACCCGCTATGGCTGTCCCGTTCCCAACGGCGGGCACGACGCGAAGAAGCCATTAAAAAGGCCGTTCAACGCTATCTGGACCGCTATTATGATTTTTCCCAGCCGCTTCACCCCTCCGATTTCGACCATCCTGCCACAGGATGCCCGGATGGGGCCTGTCGTGAAAAACTCTGGACGATCTGGCTGCAAGGCGAAACTCAGATGCCCCCCGTCGTCCGCGCCTGCATCCGAAGTATGCGGGAAAATTCCGATCTGGAAGTGGTCGTGCTGGATGAGGCCCGGCTCAAAGAACGCATCACCCTGCCCGCCTTTATCCAGGAGAAATGGGAAAAAGGCTTGATACGGCCCGCCCACTACGCCGACATCTGCCGCATCGAACTGCTCTACCGCTACGGTGGTCTATGGTGCGACGCAACCGACTACATTCCAGGGCCGATTCCGGACGAAGTGATGCAGGAAGATTTTTTCGTGTTCCTGTCGGGGGAGAAATTATTCGGTGCCTATTCCTTCATTCAGAACAGCTTTATCCGCGCCCGCAGCGACAGTTATCTGCTGGCGGCCTGGCGCCGTGCCGTTCACACCTACTGGGCGCAAGAGAACAGCGCTGTCGATTATTTCATTCACCAACTGTTATTCAAGAAAGTCGTGGAGGACGACAGAAGGGCCGCACAGGCTTTTGCCCGTATGCCCCATCTCCCGCAAGATCCCACCCACGAACTGTGGTATTTGCACGGCTACGAGCCTTGGGATGAAACGACGGCACAAACCATCTTTGCGAAAGCCCCTTTCCAAAAAACCGAGTACAAGTCTCCCCTCGCGCTCCATCCCCCGAAAGGAAGCATCGCCGAACACCTGATGCGAAAGTAGGAAATTTCAAGCAAAATGAATGAACATTTTGGCCGTTTTCTGCCTAAAATGAATGAACTTCTGGTAAAAGTGTATGAATTTTATATATCATTTGCAGAAATGTGATTTATGAAGTATATAAACCATATTGAAGAATCCGTCTTGAAATTGGATGCTTTAAATCAGAACATTTGGGAAAAGGGCTTCAATATTGATACTTTAAGCACGCTTACGACACTAACCAAAGAGGTTTACAATGGCACCACGGTATTTGAACGAATTCCACAAGCGCAACAGTCAGGCTTGTCGAGAGGCTCTTCGGTCCTCTGCTCGGCGGCCGTTATCTGTCGAGGATGTCCTGGAACAGAGTCGGAAAAACGGGA
>CAMJRT010000261.1 GCA_946408295.1 uncultured Bacteroidales bacterium | reverse complement strand
CGCTTTGAACTCGATGAAGGTCAGGTCCGCCTCTCCCCTTCTGCGGCGACGGAGGTTTTTTTTGATGTGCTTCATCCGCAGGAGCATCCCCAGCGAGTCGGTGGACATAGCGCTCTCGTGCTTGCGGTAGCGGCACAGGATACGGGGAACCACCACAATGGCTTTCCCTTCGGAATACAAATCGCTCATCCGGCACCATAGGTCCAAATCTTCACACAAGTCGCGATAGCGAGGCTTTCCTTCCGGGAAGCCCTCGGTATTGTGTCCCCCCACGCGCAACGCCACCAAACGGTCATACAGGGCCGTCGGCTGCATAAAAATCAACTTTCCCGCTTCCGCTTTGGCATAAAATTCTTCTTTGGTCTTGCACCCCAGATAGATGCCTCCGGTCAACTTCTCCCCTTTCGAACCCATATATTCCAGGTGACAGCCGACGGCCATAATATCTTCATCCGAAGTAATCTTTTCGTACAGCGAGGCAACCAACTCCGGATAGGGACAGTCATCCGCATCCACAAAGAGAATATAGCGGGTGCTCGCGTGTTCTTCCACATAGCGCCGGCCGGCACACAGACCGCCGTTGACCGGCAGGTTGACCAGTTCGTATTGACGCGGATGCGCCGCAAAAAAATCCTCGATGACCGCCACGCTGTCGTCCGTAGAACAGTCATTGACGAGCATCAGATGGAAATCCTGTACCGTCTGCCGCATAATGCACTCCAGCGTTTCCGGCAGGTAATGGCTGGCATTATACAGGCAAATAGCAAGGGTGAGATCCATCATCGTTTTATCGTTAAGCAAGAAAATTCAGTCACTTACACAGTACGGCCCGGATAGGCCTCAAGGGCTTTTTCCAGACATTTGAGCGCCTTGGCCAAGTCCTCGATATTCAAGACATAGGCAATGCGGACCTCGTGCTTGCCCTCGCCGTGCTCGGTATAGAAGCCGCTGGCCGGGGCCATCATCACGGTCGCTCCCTGATAGGTAAAGTCGGTCAGGCACCATTTGCAGAAAGCCTCGGCGTCATCGACCGGCAGTTTGGCGACGGTGTAGAAAGCCCCCATCGGAATCGGAGAATAGACGCCGGGAATCTTGTTGAGCCCTTCTATCAGGAAATTCCTGCGCTCCAAATATTCCTCGTACACAGCCGTCAGATAGGATTTCTGCACGTCCAACGAGGCTTCGGCGATGATTTGGCCGATGAGCGGCGGGCTCAGGCGGGCCTGGCAGAATTTCATCACCGCCTCGCGTACTTTTTTGTTTTTGGTACACAGCGCTCCGATGCGGATGCCACATTCGGAATAGCGCTTGGAAACCGAATCAAAAAGCACCACATTTTCCTCAATCCCCTCCAGGTGGCAGGCTGAGATATAAGGCATACCCGTGTAAATAAACTCCCGGTACACCTCGTCGCTGAACAGATAGAGATTGTGTTTCTTGACGATATCACGCAACCGGTACATCTCCTTGCGGGTGTAAAGGTAGCCGGTCGGGTTGTTGGGGTTGCAAATCAGAATCGCCTTGGTCTTTTCGTTAATCTGCTCTTCGAAAGCCTCGATAGAAGGCAGGCGGAACCCGTCTTCGATGGAGGTCTTGACCGAACGGATGACCGCCCCGACCGAAATGGCAAAGGCCATATAGTTGGCGTAGAAGGGGTCGGTCACGATGATTTCATCCCCCGGATCCAGGCAGGCCAAAAATGCGAAAAGCACCGCTTCCGAACCGCCGGTGGTCACGATAATCTCATCCGGAGAAAGGTCTATGCCATATTGGGCATAATAACTGACGAACCGGGTCCGAAGGGAAAGATACCCCTGGGAGGGGCTGTATTCCAAAATCTCGCGGTCCACCGTCTTGAGCGCATCCAGACCGCATTGCGGCGTCTTGATGTCCGGCTGACCGATATTCAAATGATATACTTTCACCCCGTTTCGCTTGGCCTCTTCCGCGAGCGGGGCCAACTTGCGAATCGGAGACGAGGGCATAATCGAGGCTCTCTTTGAAATTTCCATACTGCTTACCTTACTATAAACGCAACCCTCTGCACGGGCGCGCGATTTATCTTACAAAGATAGACAAAATTTGATTACAGTTGATTCCCTATAAGGAAAAATCTCCATCGGACGGACCTGTCAGACGCATCATTTAATGAGCCTCAGCCCGATGCGGCGGCGTTCCATATCCACATTCAGCACACTCACGCGCACTTTTTGATGGAGTTTGAGCACCTGGGAAGGGACGGCCTGCCCCTTTACGCCCATTTGCGAGGCGTGAATCAAGCCGTTCTCGTGCAGGCCGATGTCCACAAAGGCGCCGAAAGCGGTCACATTGGTCACGATGCCGGGCAGTTCCATCCCCGTTTTCAAGTCCTCAATATCCCGGATATCATCGGCAAAAGCAAATTCCGAAGCCTCTTCCCGCGGGTCCAGGCCGGGCTTCTTCAGTTCTTTGAGAATATCATTGAGGGTCGGAAGGCCGAACTGTCCGCTGACATAGTCCTCGGGCTTGATTTGCTGACAGAGATTTTCGTTGCCGACCAGTTGGTCCGTGGAGACGCCCAGTCCGGCGGCCATTTTTTCCACAATAGGATAGGCCTCAGGATGTACGGCGCTGGCGTCCAGAGGATTGCGACCGCCTTGGATACGCAGGAAAGCGGCGCACTGCTGGAAAGCCTTGTCGCCCAGACGCGGCACCTTCCGTAACTGTTCGCGGTCCGCCAAATCTCCGTTGGCCACCCGATAGGCCACGATATTCCGGGCCAGCGCCGGACCGACCCCGGATACATAGGACAAAAGATAAGGACTTGCCGTATTGACATTGACCCCTACGGAATTGACGCAATACTCCACCGTTTCATCCAACTTCTCTTTCAAAAGCTTCTGGTCTACATCGTGCTGATATTGTCATACTCAGATT
>CAMJRT010000260.1 GCA_946408295.1 uncultured Bacteroidales bacterium | reverse complement strand
CGGCGCGACTTTCGCCGCCACCGGCAAGGCCGCTGCCGTCGCTTCCGTCACCGCCCTCACCGGCGACAATGCCGGTAAGTATGAGGTCAAGGTTCTGCACTCCGCGACCGTGGACAGCCTCAACGCTGGCGACTACATCGCCCTTTCCTCCGCCGTAGCCGCCGGTTCCAGCAAGTCGCTCAAGAACCAACCGAACGGCTACCTCTACAACGACATCTACTTCGGCAACCTCGGTGGCAGCGCGAACGAGTACACCCTCGCCGCCACCGGCGCGGTCGTGATGTACCATCACGGCGGTCTGCTCGTCGAACTGACCCCTTCGGCCCCGTTCAAGGCGGCGATGAAGGCGGCTGTCCCCGGTGTCCTTCAGGTGCTTGTCTAACCCATCAAAAGTAAGGAGAAAACACTATGGATACTTACAGCATTCAGTTCTACGACCTCCTCTCCCGCGCCCTCGGCCCGGGCGAGAGCATCCAGTCCTTCCTGGACAACACGATGGCCCTCAAGTACAACGCCCTCCAGCTTGACGGTTTCGCTTTCGAGCCGTTCATGCAGGTGGACTTCACCTTCGAGCAGGTTTTCGCCGAGGTGGGCCTGAACGCCACCGCGCAGTACTACGACCTCGACTCCCCCGCCCTGCCGGACGGAACCCCCGGATTCAAGTCCTTCACGGGCAAGATTCCGCGCATGAAGAAGGTCGAATACTTCAACGAGGACAAGCTGCGGAAGATGCGCCTCATTGAGGACCGCCGTTCCGCCACCCCGTCCCAGATTGCGGACATCGCCTACCAGCAGCTCTTCATCACGGTTGACAACCTGATTGGCGGCCACACCGCCGCGCTGACCTATCAGCGTCATCAGGCCGTCTCCGCCGGTAAGTTCGCCATCACGGACACGAACAACCCGAAGGGTATCAAGAACGTGGTCATCGACTACCATGTTCCCGCCGCGAACAAGACCACCCTCCCGAACGGCCAGACCCAGTGGTGGACCTCCTCCACCCACACCGCCGCGAACGAGGGTTCCTCCGCCGACCCGGTTGGAGACCTCTCCAACATGGTTAAGGTCGCCCGGAACGCCGGTATTCGCGGACACTTCGAGGTGAACATCGACTACCTCAAGGAGTGCCTGTACCACTCCGCCGTCCTGTCCGTCATCGGCATCTCCATGCTGCCCGCCAGCGACTCCACCGCCCAGGCCGCCTATGCCCGCATCCAGCCCTACGAGACCCTCAAGGCCCGTCTGGAAGCCCTCATTGGTGCGCCTATCAAGGCTATCGACTCCCTCGTTTCCATCGAGAGCATCGACAAGACCAACAAGTCTTTCGTGCGCTCCAATGTGGATGCGTTCAACAAGAACGTGTGGGTGTTCGTCCCGGACGGCGAGATCGGTGTGGTCAAGACCGTCGAGCCTATCGCCATCGAGGGTGGCCAGTATGGTTCCTTCTACGGCGGCAAGCTCCTCCTCACCGTCGGCGTTGACTATGTGAAGAAGTGCCAGAGCTACAACACGGAGATGACCTCCCTCGTCATCCCGACCGTGCCGCAGTACTTCTGGTACCTGTTCCCGAACGCCTAAAAGCTCTTTGAAATCGTGAAATCCGACGGAAGATATGGCAAGCATCGCTAACAATATGACTCTTGCGAGTTGGTTCAAGGCCAAGACCGACCACATCATCGACTATTCCGATGAATTTATGTGGGCCACTTTCCTGCACCGGGGGGTCGATGACGATTCAACCCTCGTCGCCAACACCGACGAACGGACCCGCGACCTTATCCTCGCAGATGCCTATTTCGGTGCCGCCGTATCTTCCACCAAGTCGGGGACGCAGGGAGAGTCGGACGGCGGTTGGACTCACTATGTCGCAATCAAGAATGTCGTTTCGCGTGACGCGCTTATGCAGATGGCGAAAGACCTATACGACAAGTGGGATGAGCCGTTTTCCGACCCCAATCCCAAAATCCGAATGAAGCCCCTCTACTGATGTATAATCCCCGTTGGCCCCATACCTTCCGCGTAGTCGTCGAGCCTTTGGACTCGAATGGGCTCCCGGTCACGGATGCAAACGGAGATCCGGTTGTGGATAGTATGCAAGTCGAAAAGATTGTATATGATTCCGGCTGGAATCCCACGCGCAACCCGGACGGCTCTTTCGTTACCGAAATGGTTACGGATATGCCTTGGGGCTACCGCACCTCTACGGGCGGCCTTAAAACCGCCGGAGAGGTCATCGTGGCTGACTACAAGGTCTCTACCCCGATGATGCTCACGGAGTTGCCTACGGGGACTATACTTGAAATGACCGACTACACGCACACCTTCCGCGCCAAGCTGCTCAAGATGACCACCTATAATTGGGGCACGAACATGTGGCTTGACAACATCAAGAACTGATGAGTCTGCAAGGAAGGAATAGCGAGGTCATCAAGAGGGCTTTCACCCGCCTCCGCAAGAGCGAGGAAACGATGGTCCAAGATGGTATGCGCCGTATTATGAAAGACGCGATGGAATACGCGATTTCACAACACGACCACGACCATTTCGGCCACCGAATCCACGAAAACTCCTACGGGTGGGCTCTCGTCCACGACGGCAAGCTCGTCGAACTCCAAGTCAACGGTGCCCGGCACGGACACGGCGATGCGGAGGACCAACTGACCGAGATCGCCTCCGGGATTGGGAGAAAGGGATGGGTTGGAATCCTGCTCGCGTCAATGCTATTGCAGTTCAATGGCCGCAAGCCGGTCTATTTCGAGATAGACTATGAAATTGGAATCTTCGACGCGACGACTGACAAGGTAGAGGAATGGTTCAAGACTTACTTTAAACCAATGCCATGACAAACGACTTCGACATCACCGACATCGAGAAACTCGCTACGGACGCGATACGCAACTTGGGGATTTCCTCCAAT
>CAMJRT010000259.1 GCA_946408295.1 uncultured Bacteroidales bacterium | reverse complement strand
TCCTGATGGATGATGCCGGCGCCGGGCTTGAAAAAGCCCAGGCCATAGCGGGCTGCCGCGCTGGCCAGGAAATCATAGACTTCCTTATTGGTTTCGCAAGCGGCGGGAAGGTCCTTTTCCGCCCCTTCGAAGGCGCAAATCAGATGGTCGCAATGCACCGTGGAAGGGACGCTGACCTTATCCTTACCGGCATTCATAAACTGCAGCAGCGCCATCTGGGCCGTCGCATCCTGCATCGCCACGCGATCGGGACGGAAATCGGCATAACTCACCTGCCGCTCCAGCGGCCTCACCGCATCGGCATCATATAAATGAGCATACAAAATCTTCTCACAGAGCGTCATCGGCCTACCCAGCACTTGCCGGGCCTTGGCGACACGCTTCGCATATTCAGCATAAAAATCCAACATTGTATTCATCTTCGATCGCTTATATCCGCACATTATTTGTGTACCAAATTGCAAAGATAATAATTTTCCAACAATAAAGCAGAGATACATTCCGTAAATGATAAGTCTTGCTATTTTTTGTGTCCAAACTTGGGAAAAAAGGGAAAAATTGATTATTTTTGCAGGATTTTGGATTATTACGAATGGAAACGTTATGAAAGTACTGAAATTCGGTGGCACTTCCGTAGGAAGCATTGAGAGCCTGAAAAATGTCAAAAAGGTCGTAGAAAGCATTGGTGAACCGCTTGTCGTGGTCGTTTCCGCCCTCGGCGGCGTGACGGACCAGTTGCTGGAAATGGCCCGGACGGCCGCCTCGAAAGACAAGACCTACCAACAGGAACTGGCCGCCGTCAAAGCGCGTCATTATGAAATCATAGAAACGCTGGTTCCCCAAGACCGCAAAACGGCCTTGAAAGCAAAAATCGAGGGTCTTTTCGAGGAATTAAGCAGCCTGCTCGACGGGGTGTATCTGCTTCGTGATTTGAGTGAAAAGACAGAAAACGCCATTGTCAGTTACGGAGAACGCCTTTCGTCCAATATCGTGACCGCCTATATTGACGGCGCCGTCCGTTACAATTCCCTGGCCTTCTTCAAAACGTTCAAGGACGGACAAAGGAACGTGGTCGACAATACGCTCACGGAGAAACTGATTCTGGATGCTTTCAAGGATTTCCCGGCCAAAGACCGCATCGTCATCGTGCCGGGCTTCATTTCCGCCGACCGTGAAAGCGGCGAAATCACCAACCTGGGCCGCGGCGGCAGCGATTACACCGCCAGCATCCTCGCTGCGACGCTCGGCGCGGAAAGTCTGGAAATCTGGACAGACGTGGACGGCTTTATGACCGCCGACCCGCGCATCATTCAAAATTCCTATGTGATAGACTGCTTGAGTTATGAGGAAGCGATGGAACTTTGCAACTTCGGTGCGAAGGTCATCTATACGCCGACCCTCTACCCGGTGTACGCCAAAAACATCCCCATTTTCATCAAGAACACCTTCAAACCCGAAGCCCAAGGTACGGTGATTCAGAAAGAGTGCGCCCACAAGGGACGCGCCATTACGGGTATTTCTTCCATCGGAGGTACTTCCCTCATTACGCTTTCCGGCCCCACGATGGTCGGCGTAATCGGCGTCAACAGCCGGATATTCTCCGCCCTGGCCGAACATCAAATCAGCGTGTTCTTTGTCAGCCAGGCATCCTCTGAAGTGAGTATTTCCATCGGCGTCAAAAACGAAGATGCCGCCCTCGCCTGTGAAGTGCTGGGCAAAGTGTTCGCCAAAGAAATCGCCGTGGGAGCCCTCGCGCCCCTCAAACTGGAGAGCAACCTGGCTACCGTCGCCATCGTCGGCGAGAATATGCGTCAGGCGACCGGCATCGCAGGCAAACTCTTCACCACCCTCGGCCGCAACGGCATCAGCATCATCGCCTGCGCCCAGGGAGCCTCCGAGACCAACATTTCTTTCGTGGTCAAGGAAGAATTTATGCGCAAGTCCCTCAATGTCATCCACGACAGTTTCTTCCTTTCCGAATACAAGGAACTCAACCTCTTTATCTGCGGCATCGGCACCGTGGGCGGCCAACTTCTTCAGCAGATTGCCTCCCAGAGCGAGAAACTCAAGAAAGAACGCGGGCTCAAACTCAATGTCGTGGGTATCGCACGCAGCACGAAAGCCATTTTTGACCGCGAAGGCATCGACCTTCATTCCGATTTCCGCAAGAAAATCAGCGAGGAAGGCATCGACATCGACATCCAGGAACTCAAACGCCAGGTCATCGGAATGAATATCTTCAATTCCGTTTTCGTGGATTGTACCGCGAGCGCCGATGTGGCCGGTATTTATGAGGATTTGTTCAATCACGGCATTTCCGTGGTGACGGCCAACAAGATTGCCGCCTCCAGCGAATACGGGACCTACGCCCGCCTGAAGACGACGGCCCGCCACAAAGGTGTCAAATTCCTTTTCGAGACCAATGTGGGCGCGGGACTTCCCATCATCAACACCATCAACGACCTGGTCAACAGCGGGGACAAGATTCAGAAGATAGAAGCGGTCCTCAGCGGCACGCTCAACTTCATTTTCAACGCCATTTCCGCCAACACGCCGCTGAGCGAGACGGTCCGTCAGGCCAAGGAGCAGGGCTATTCCGAACCCGACCCCCGCATCGACCTTTCCGGAAAGGATGTCATCCGCAAACTGGTGATTCTGTCCCGTGAGGCCGGTTATGAGGTCAATCAGGAAGATGTGCAGAAGAGCCTTTTCATTCCCAAGGAGTTCTTAGACTGCACAGAAGCGGAATTCTGGCAGCGCCTTCCCTCTCTCGACGCCGACTTTGAAGCGCGGCGCAAGGTGCTGGAAAGCAAAGGCCGCAAGTGGAAATTCGTGGCCAAGATGGATAACGGCGCCTGCAGCGTTTCCTTGCAAGAAGTCGATGCAAGGCATCCTTTCTACAACCTGGAAGGCTCCAA
>CAMJRT010000258.1 GCA_946408295.1 uncultured Bacteroidales bacterium | reverse complement strand
ATAGAGCGTGGCGGCTATATCCCAGTTTACTAGTTCTTTAAGCATATTCAGCGTATATTCTATGCGTGCAGCGCCTTCCAAAGCAGGTCTTTCAGTTCTTTGATACCGGTGCCTTCCAGCGAAGAGATAAAGACGGTGGGCACATCCTTCGGCAGGGTGGGCTCCATTTGCTTGCGCATCGTCTCGTCAATCATATCGCATTTGGTGATGGCCAGCACGCGCTGCTTGACCATCAGTTGGGGGTTGTACTCGCGCAATTCGCCCAGCAGGATGTCATAGTCCTTCTGGAAATCGTCGCTGTCGGCGGGTATCATAAAAAGCAGGACCGAGTTGCGTTCGATGTGCCGCAGGAAGCGCAGGCCGATGCCTTTGCCCTCGTGCGCCCCTTCGATGATGCCCGGGATGTCCGCCATTACGAAGGATTGCCCGTCGTAGTAGTTCACAATGCCCAGATTGGGCTCCAGCGTCGTGAAGGGATAGTTGGCAATCTTGGGCTTGGCGGCACTCACGACCGACAGCAGGGTGGACTTGCCCGCATTCGGAAAACCGACCAGTCCGACATCCGCCAGGAGTTTGAGTTCCAAGATGAACCATCCTTCCACCCCCGGCTCGCCCGGCTGTGCGTAACGCGGCGTCTGGTTGGTGGCGGACTTGAAATTGTTGTTGCCCAGACCGCCCCGGCCGCCGGCCACCAGAATCTTTTCCTCGCCATCCTCCACAATCTCGAACAGGACTTCGCCTGTCTCGGCATCCTTGGCCACCGTGCCGAGGGGGACTTCCAGATAGATGTCCTCCCCGTTGCGTCCGGTGCGCAACTGGCCGCTGCCCGCTCCGCCGGGTTCCGCCTTGATGTGCTTTCGGTAGCGTAGGTGAATCAGCGTCCAGAACTGCGCGTTTCCCCGAAGGATGATATGTCCGCCCCGGCCGCCGTCGCCGCCGTCCGGCCCTCCCTTGGGAATATACTTCTCCCGGCGCAGATGCATCGAGCCCGCGCCCCCTGCGCCCGAAGCGCAGAATATCTTCACATAATCAATAAAATTACTATCTGCCATAATCCTGCGAATTTACGCATTTTTCTTGGAATATTCTTTCTCATTTGAACAGAACATCCGTGGGTCAAAAAAGCCCGAAGAGATTGCGTCCCGGCGATTTGCCGTCAGGAAATAGGCTGGCGGGAATCTGGAACCGCGTTTTACAGCGCCGAAATTTCCTGGTGGAGGTGATGGAGGGCGGTGGCGGCGAAGCGCTCGATGTTGCGGGCGCGGTCGTTTTTGAAAATGTGTCGGAAAGTCCTGGTGCCGAGGGGAGTGCTGACGCCGATCCAGACCAGGCCGACGGGTTTGTCAGGGGTGCCCCCGCCGGGCCCGGCAATGCCGGAGGTAGCCACGCTGACATCGCTGCCCGTGAGCCGGCGCACGCCTTCGGCCATTTTTGCCACGCATTCCGAAGAGACGGCCCCGTACTGTTCGATGATTGAAGCCGGCACGCCCAATACCTTTTCTTTCACGGAGTTGGCGTAGGAGGTGACACTGCCCAGATAGTATTCGGAGCAGCCGGGGACGGAGGTTATCAGTTGGGAGATGGTGCCGCCCGTGCAGGATTCCGCCGCGCTCATCGTCAGCCCTTTTTGCTTGAGCAAGGTGCCGATGACGGTCGGGAGGTCGGTATCTTCCGGTGGGATATTCGCAGCCTTGAACATAGGAAAGATTATTTACGCAAAAAATGCAGCAATTGATTGGCTCTTTTGAATACGGAGGGACCTTCCCGTAAAAAGGCTTGGTCGAACTCCACGAGGGTGGCGCCTTCACACAGCAGGCGGTAGGCCATTTCCGGCGTCCCTACGCCCTCTCCGGCGGCAATGATGATCAGATTGCCGGAGGTCTTTTTCGCAATGTATTCCACCAGGGGACAGTCCCTGACGACAATGCCGTCCAGCCCCATCCGCATTGCATAGGCAAGGATGGCATCTATTTCCGAACGGCTGACACCTTGGCTGATATTGATGAAAATAGGCCGCTTCACATCGTAATAGCGCCGCGTCTCCAGCAATTTTTCAATGATTTCAGAAAGGTTTTCCACATCTTGCGTGACTCCGCCCGAGCGGCTGTCGATGACAAAGGCATCCACAAAGTCGTACAGCAGGGCCATCGAACGGCAGAAATCCAGATAGGCATTCTCGTCGATGGTAAACTCATTCTTGGTAATGCGGGCCAGCAGGCGCGTGCGGGGCTTCTTTTTTCGAAGGAGAGCAACGGCTTCTTCAACGCCCTGACCGTCCTGTTCGCGAAGCGTGATAGGACCGATTTCAACGAAGGCCGCCCCCAGATCCGACAGCGTTTCGTAGAGATTTCCATTCTCATCATATCCGCAGGCCAAACCGAAAGGGGAGTCGAAACGAATATTAAAAATCGTTTGTGCCGTATTGGCATACTTTCGCTTGTAATAAAGGCGCATCAGGAAACGCAAGAACTTGGAGTGAGAAAGCCATTCCAACTTGCGTTTCGTGCGCGACATCTGATCTGAACCAAGCAGTGACATACCAAATCGACCGCTAAGTTACGAAAAATTTGATGAAAATTTATTGCGCTTCCAAATCCTGAAAAGAACCGTCGTCGTAAAAGATGGTAACACGCACTGTTTTTCGCTGATTCTCAGAGGACTTAGGCTCATTTGAGAGGGGAGTTGAACCCTCTGGGAATGCAATATTTGCATCGTTATCGTACATATGCCCGTCAAATAGGCCTTCTCCGGCACTTATCGAAGGATTTAGGGGAGCATCGCGGTACATTTTGCCCTTGCCGAGCAAAAGCCAGTCCAAGTTGACGGCCGGGAAGTGAGAGGCTACACGAAGGATAAATTCATAGCTGGGATTGTTTCTACCGTTGATAATGTGGGTGACATTGGATCCGGACACGCCGATTTTTTG
>CAMJRT010000257.1 GCA_946408295.1 uncultured Bacteroidales bacterium | reverse complement strand
CAGGGGATTGAACTGGTGTCCATCAACAAGCCGGACAGCACCATCGACTGGACCTCCGCCGAAGATGATTTTACCACGGAAGTCGTGCTTGACCTGCGCAACCTTGACCCGTCCAATGTCGGCGTTGAATTGCTGATTGCGACGGTCAATGAGAAAGGTGCCTTCCGTATCGAGGAAAAGTGCGAACTGGAAGTCGTCTCCCGCGACGGAGGCAAGGCTACCTACCGCGCAGCGATGATTCCCTCTACGGCCGGTTTCTACCAAGTGGCCGTCCGTGCGTACGCCAAGAATCCGGCGCTTCCCCATCGTCAGGACTTTGAACTGGTAAGATGGTTGTAGCCACCGGTTTTTTCGACGGCGTCCATCTGGGGCATCGTTTTTTGATTGAAACATTGGTCGATGAGGCTCACAGGCGGGGTTCGCAGAGCCTCATCGTCACTTTTTGGCCCCATCCCCGCAATGTCTTGCAGAACGAGGCCCGGGATTTTCGTTTGCTGACCTCGATGCAGGAGAAAAAGGACCTACTGCTGGAGATGGGGGTCGACCGGGTGGAGGTGTTGGATTTTACCCGTTCGTTCAGCGCTTTGACGATGCGGGAATATATCCGCCAGGTGCTTGTCGGGCGTTTCGGCGCGGAATGCCTCGTGCTGGGCTACGACAACCGGATGGGCAGTGACTGCCGCAACAGCGGTGAACTGGCCGATATCGCCCGTGCGGAAGGCTTGGAGGTGGTATGTCTTGACCGGGTTGAGGCCCCTGTTCAAGTTGGGAGTGACGCGGGTGCTCCGGCCCCGACCGGGTTGCCCATCAGTTCCACCCGCATCCGTCGCGCCCTGGCGGAAGGCCGGGTCGAAGAAGCCGCCGCGATGCTGGGTCGCCCGTACAGCCTGCACGGGGTGGTCGTAGCCGGCAACCGCCTGGGCCGCACCCTCGGTTTTCCCACCGCCAATATGCAACTCTACGAGCCTCTGAAGGCCATTCCTGCCCCCGGCGTCTATGCCGTCCGCGTCCAGGTCCCTACGACTTCCTCTGCGCCCGAGGGCTTGTCTGCCATCCCTGACAGTATCCCTACTGGCCCCGAAGGGAGTGCGAACGAGCATTTGTCGTTTCACGACAATGTCGGCTGCGCCTCGGAAAAGCAAATGAATTTGCTTTCCTCTCGGCTTGCACGACATTTTTCTGCGAGTGAGCGCCCCTTCGGGACCAGTGAGCATTTTTTTGCGAGCGAGCGCCCCTTTGGGGCCAAAGACTTTTTGGGCATGTGCAATATCGGCTACCGCCCGACCGTCGGCCCCGGCAACGCCCTCACCATCGAGACCCACATCCTCGATTTCGACGAAGATATCTATGGTCTTGATATCCATATCCACTTTCTGAAGCGCATCCGCGAAGAAAGAAAATTCGATTCCCTTTCCGCCCTCTCCGATCAACTCAAAGCCGACCGCGAGCAAGTGTGCAACGTGCGGTAAGATTTGTATTTATCCGGAAAATTGGCTAAATTTGTAGCACTCGTTTTGTGCGAGGAAGAAGCGTGAACTATGCACTTGTTTCCGGAAATAGAAAAGTCTTATTCGACCAGTCGTATGACGGCCCGCGAGGCCCAGCGATTGTCCCAGTTTATCGCTTTCGGCCCTATCGTTTTCCAGACCAGTCGTTTGATGATCAAGTGGGGTTTGCTGGACAGCCTTCGTGAAAAGGAACAGACGCAGGATGAATTGGTGGCCCGGTCGGGCCTTTCGGAATACGCCGTGAAGGTGTTGTTGGAAGCCTCTCTTTCCATCGGACTCGTGCTGGTCAATCCCCGGACGGACAAATACTCCCTCTCGAAGGTGGGCTGGTTTCTGCTGACGGATCCGGCTACCCGCGTCAATATCGACTTCAATCACGATGTCAATTACGAGGGATTTTTCCGGATGGAGGAGGCGCTGGAAACGGGCAAGCCGGCCGGTCTGAAGCATTTCGGTGACTGGCCGACCCTCTACGAAGGTCTTTCGTCCCTGCCGGAGCAGGCGCAGAAGAGTTGGTTCCAATTTGACCATTTCTATTCGGACGGCTCCTTCGACCAGGCCCTGGAACAGATTTTCCGTTATCATCCCAAGCATATTATGGATGTGGGGGGCAACACGGGCCGCTTTGCGCTGCGCTGCGTGGGCTATGACCCCGAAGTGCGGGTGACCATCGTCGATTTGCCCCAGCAACTCGCCTTGATGCGCAAGGCGACGGCCGTCCGGCCGGGGGCGGAGCGCATTGATGCCTGCCCGATGAATCTGCTGGATCCCGAGGTCCGTTTCCCGGAGACGCTCCGTCCCGACCTGATTTGGATGAGCCAGTTTCTGGACTGCTTCTCCGAGCCGGAGATTCTCTCGATTCTTTCCCGTGCGGCAAGGGTGATGGGCCCCGGGACACGCCTTTGCATTATGGAGACCTTCTGGGACCGCCAGCGTTTCGAGCCGGCCGCTTTCTGCCTGACGATGACCTCCCTCTATTTTACGGTGATGGCCAACGGTAACTCGAAAATGTACCATTCCGACGATATGCTGCGCCTGGTCGGACAGGCCGGACTCGAAGTGGAAGCCATACACGATGGCCTGGGTTTGGGCCATTCTATTGTAGTTTGTAAACTTAAACGCCCTTAGATTATGACGTTGAATGACATTCAGGAAAAGGCGAAAGCCTTTCTCGTCGATGAACTCGAAATAGACGAAGAAAAAATAGTGGATGAAGCGTCCCTGCGCGACGACCTGGCCATCGACTCGCTCGAAGTGGTGGATATCGTCGTTTTCGTGGAACGCGCATTCGGCTTCAAGATGAAACCGGAGGATTTCCGCGTCATCAAGACCTACGGTCAGTTCTGCCGCTTTATTCAGCAAAAACTTGGCTGAAGTCTCTCATACGGCGGCCTGGAGAGGCTCTACGGACGGGACGCCCCGGAT
>CAMJRT010000256.1 GCA_946408295.1 uncultured Bacteroidales bacterium | reverse complement strand
AGACTGCTGGAAGGTCTGTGTGGCGTGGGTGGCGATGTCTTCATAGTCCCGGAACAGGCCTTCCACTTCGTAACCCCAGAGTTCGCCGAGTTCCATTCCCACATAGTACTGGGGATCTCCGGCTATGATGTTGGAAATTGTTCCGAGCGAGTTGCCGTCGTTGCCGTCGTACTTGGTTATGAATGATCGGCTGTCCCAGAGAGTGCCTTTAATGCTGTACTTGAATGGCTTGCCGCCCATCTGGAACTGGTCGCGCCACTGGAGTGAAAGTTCCCAGCCCCTGGTCTGCATCGCAGCGTAGTTTCCTTTCGGGGCGGAGGCACCGTACACCGGGGGCAGGGTGACGCCGGTGGTGTACATATTGGTCGTATTGCGGATATAGTAGTCGAAGGTGGCGGAGAAGCGGTTCTTGAACATATCTATGTCGATACCGGCGTCATAGGTGGATGCTGTCTCCCAGGTCAGGGATGAGGGCACCAGGCTGGCCACGGTCGTGTAGGACGGCAGGGAACCGTCGATGACTATGTCCTCGGCCTTCTTGATGGTCATCGTGGACGTGTATTTATAAGGGTCGACGTTGCCGTTGCCCATCGAGCCGGCGGATAGCCTTATCTTGGCGTTGTCGAGCACGCCGCGGCTCCACTTCATCCAGGGCTCGTCCGAGAGCCGCCACCCGAATGATGCTGAAGGGAAGAAGCCCCAGCGGCTGTTGATGGGGAACTTGGATGAACCGTCATAGCGGCCGCTCACTTCCAGCAGGAAGCGTCCGAGGAAGGAATAGTTGACGCGGAAGAATGCTCCCAGGTAGGACCATTCATTGCCGCCTGAGGTTACGCTGGCTTCGCCTTCCATTAGCGCGAAGGAGGGCTTCTCAGAAATGAATCCCACCCTTTCAGCGGTCGTCGTCTTGTAGGTGCGCCATTCGACGTTGTAGCCCACGAGGGTCGTGAGACTATGTTTTTCGCCTAATTTCGGGGTCCAGGTCGCATAGATGTTCGCCGCCTGGTAGTCCGTCCTGTAGGTGGTCTGGGTGAGGCCGTCGCCGTACTTGTCGCTTTCATAAAGAATGACGCCAGGTTCCTTGGAATAGGATACCAGGTTCTGGACTAGCAGCCTCGTGCGTCCGGTGTAGTTGTAGGAGTAGTCGGCCTGGAGTTTGAGCACGTCCCGGATTATGCTGGCATCCAGTCCTACCTTGTTGCGCAGGTAGATGTAGTCATTCTCCAGGTAGTTTTTGCCCTCCACGAAAGCGGCGTAGCCGGAGATACCCGCTGCGGGGGTCCAGGTGCCGTCAGGGTTCTTGAGGGGCGTCATCGGCTGGAGGCAGTGCTGTATGTAACGGTAAGGCGACTGGCCCGACTGGGTGCGGGGAATGTGGGAGAAATTGGTGCTGACGCTCGTGTTGTTGGTCAGGGTCAGCCAGGGACGAATCTTCAAGGTGCCCTTGGCTCGCATACTGAATTTTTTGTATTTCTCGTTGCCGATCCTGAAAACGCCATCGGAACCGTAGTAGCGGCCGGACACATAGTAGTCGGCGTTCTCGTTGCCGCCGGACACGGAGATGTTGTGTTCCGTGGAGCCGTGCCAGTCGTTGTAGAATTCCTGCATCCATTCGTGGCTGTCGAGATAGACATATCCGAATCCCGGCACTTCGTTGGACCGCACCACTTTGGCAAGCGACGGGTCGTTCTTGCGCCTTATGATTTCATTGTAGATGTTCTCCGAATACGGGGCCTTGGAGTCCAGGTGGTTCAGGAGGGTACGGGAGGCGTTGTAGTAGCCAGTGTAGGCTGCTTTCCACCAGTCCAGCCATTCATTGGGGTCGGTGATGCCGTCGGGAATGACTGTTCTGCGGTTGATGCTGTAGGAGCCGCTGTAGTTGATGACGGGGCGGCCTTTCTGCGCTGCTTTCGTGGTCACGAGTATCACGCCGAAAGCGCCCCTGGCACCATAGACCGCGGCGGAGGATGCGTCTTTCAGCACGGAGATGCTTTCCACATCCTGCGGGTTCACGGAACTGAGGCTTCCCTCCACGCCGTCGATCAGCACCAGCGCATCACCGCCGGCGCCGACGGAGGTCTCGCCTCTGACATTGTAGGAACCTTCGTGTGAGGGCTTGCTGTCGCTGATGGTGACGTTCAGGCCGGGGATCTCGCCTTGCAGGGAGCGCAGCAGGTTGGAGTTGGCGCGGTTGCCCACCACCTCACTGCCGACGGCATCCACGGAGCCCACGAGGTCCCGCTTTTTCATGGTGGCGTAGCCCACCACCACGACGTCGTCCAGGGCGATCAGTTCTTGCTCTATCCTTATGTTGCATTCCGACTGCTTCTCGGAGATGGCGACGTCCATTGACTTGTAGCCAAGGCAGGATACCGTTATGGTAGCGGGTCCTTCGACGTCGTCCAGGGCATAATAACCCGTGGCGCTGGTCAATGCGGCATTCTTTGTGCCATTCACCATCACCACGGCACCGATAACCGGCTGGTCTGAATCATCAGTCACCACGCCGGTTACTCGCCGGAAAGGGCTGTCGTCCTCGCTTTGCTTCCGGGGTTGCGCCTGTTGCTTTGGGGGCAGATTCAACACAAGCTGCCTGCCGTTCATCGTGACCTTGACACCGGGCCAGACATCCGCCAAAATGGCGGAAACGTCTTTGTTGTTTGCTTTGACAGAAACTGTTTTATCCAGATCGAGCTCCGAGTCCACATAAGCGAAGGTGTAGTCTGACATCTCCTCAATAGCCTTCAACAATTGTCTCGCGGGCACTTGCTGAAGGTTCAGGGATACTTTCGGCATCTGCGCAAAAGTGGAAAATGAAGAGCATAGCAATATGGCCAGAATAGAGGCCACCGTGGTTCCCAGTTTTCTTTTCATTTTCGAACTATTAAAGATTTATTAAAATGACGGCTAACAGGTCATTTACGCACAAATATCGAAATCCTCT
>CAMJRT010000255.1 GCA_946408295.1 uncultured Bacteroidales bacterium | reverse complement strand
TGTAGCGGTCCTGACCGCCGGAGGTGTAGTACTGGTCCCCCACGGCGAGGTTGAAGTCCGCCAGGTCTTCGCTGAGCAAACCATAACGGCGCATATAGTTCTTCTTATAATACATATTCTCGTAGTTGAAACCGGCCATCACCTTCACGTCGTGGTCGTCGAAATTGTCGTGATAGGTGGCGAAGGCGTTGGCCACGTGGCGCTGCGAGAGGTTGAAAGATTCCTGAATTTTGTTTTCCGTGGCTGCGAGGTCCATCTTGGTGACGATGCCGGGGGCTTCGGAATAGGGGACTTCCACGAAACGGTTCAGGTGATTGTTCTGCAGGTTTGTGAAGGTATAGTTGAGCGTGATGTCCAACTGCTTGACAGGCTTGATGACGGCTTCTCCCTTGATGCGGAACTCATCGTAACTGCTCTTCATCTGGTGTTTGCCGTAGAGGGCCATCGCGCTCACGCCGTCGGTGACGGTGTGGCTGTTGTCGGCCCAGGTGGTCGTCCGATAGACCAGCGTGCCGTCCGGGTTCATCGGGACGATGCTCGCGAGGGCGTTGAGGAAGGTAGAGTTATAATAGTCGTTGATGCTGGAGGTAGTGCCCGGCCAGGAGAAGTTGCGGGAGGAGAAGTTGGTGTTGAGGCTCACCTGCAGCCAGGGTTTGACGTCAGCCTGCACCTTGCCGCGCACGGTGTAGTGCGTGTAGTGGTCGGGGTTGATGCGCATCGTACCTTTCTGGTCGTAGAAATTGCCCGAAACATAATACTTGATTTTGTCGGTGCCGCCCTGGACGCTGATGTTGTGGTCGTGGGTGGGACGGGTGTTGTCGTAGAGGAAGTTGTACCAGTCGAAGTTGCCGTAGTACTTGTACTGTCCGTCTTCGGTCTCCACCACCCAGGGGCGGGACGGGTCTTCAACCCGGTCGTTGCGGCGCAGCCACAATTCGTGATAGTCTTCGGCGGTGTAGGTGGTCAACTGGTTGCCCTGGTAGGTGCGGCCGAACATATCAAGAATGTAGGCGTGGTAGTAGCCCCGGTTCTCGAAGTCGGTGCAGGTGGTCACATCGCCGAAACTGAAGCGCCCGTTGTAAGTGACGGAAGCCTTGCCCTCCTTCGCACCTTTGGTGGTGATGAGCACCACGCCGTAAGGTGCGCGGGAACCGTACACCGCCGCTGCCGAAGCATCCTTGAGCACGGAGATGGACTCCACATCGTTGGGGTTGACATCGGACATATTCATCTCGACGCCGTCCACCAGGATGAGGGGACCGGTGCTGGAAGCGATGGACGTGACGCCTCGGATGTTGACCGTGGCATTCTGTCCGGCCTGGCCGGAACCGAAGGTGATGTTCACATTGGGCATCGTTCCCTGAAGCATACCGCCGAGGGTGGAACTCTGGCGGTTGGCCAGTTGTTCGGCATCCACGACGGCCACGGCGCCGGTGAGGTTGACCTTCTTCTGGGTGCCGTAGCCCACGACCACGGTCTCGCTGAGCATCAGGTTGTCCGTTTGGAGGACAATGTCGATGTCGGCGTTGCCGCTGACGGTGCGTTCTTCGGTCTTGAAGCCGATGGAGGCAAATTCCAGCACATCACCCTGGACGGCCTGGACGGTGTATTTTCCGTCCATATCCGTGATGGTGCCCTGGCTGGTGCCTTTGATGAGCACGCTGGCCCCGATGACGGGCTCGCCGTTCTCATCGACGACCGTTCCCTTGATGCTTTGGGCCTGGGCTGCAAACGCGCCCAGTCCCAGCAATAGGAAACAGACCCATCCGATTCGGATGTTGGTAAAAAGTTTCATAATTTATGGATTATTGTGGATTTGACAGAAAGGTGGGGAGTAATCGCAACATTACACTTTCACTTATTTCATTCGTGTGTTCTCAAAAACGATACCACTCGACAAACAAAGGTATCAAACTTTTATTATTCCGCAAAAAAAAATTTTGTGTGTCGGAAAGCCTGAACCTCCTTCCGCTCTGCGCCGGTTTCTACCTGGTCAGGCAAAAAATCTTAGCGCAGGACGGGAAGGTCGCCGGTAAAGTCCCAGATGTCGGAACTCCAGGAGCGGGGACTTTCCTGCGCGTGGGAGGAGACGCTGCCCGAAGCGGTGCCGGCATCGTACTGGTCCGTGTTCGCGCCGCTGCCGGATGCTTTGAAGTTCATCCCGTCCACCCACATGATGCATTTGTCCGTAGTGCCTGCCTGATCGCCGATAAAGCCGCCATAGGTGTATGGCGATGTGATCGTCACATTTGCAACATAACTGCGAAGCACCTTGGCGGTAGCATTCTGAAGATTTCCGACAAATCCGCCCACTTTATTATTATCAATATCCAGTGTGATGTTTTGGGCATAGCAGTCGGATACGGTCGCATTGGACAAATATCCGACAAATCCACCGTCGGAATTCCTAGTGTTTTCAATGGTGATGTCTTTTGTCCAGGAGCAAGAGATGTCCGTTTTGGAAACTCCTGCGAAGCCAGCGGTGTATGCGCCGCTGTTTGCAATCTTGACATTTTCGACATGGCATTTTGAAATCGTTCCGGTGTTGCTGGCGTAGGTATTGCTGCCAATCCAGCCGACAAAACCGCCAACTTGGGCGCCAGCAGCCTGTATCGTCAACTGCGCTCCGGCGCTTCCGACGCTGCATCCGATGAAGTCTCCTGTGAAGTTGACTCCCGAACCCATTTCCCCACAAAAACCGCCCACGTCACTGGTTCCGGTCAGGTTGGCAGGAGTGGCGGAGCAGTCGGTAAAACGAGCCGAGCCCCCCGTATTGGCCCCCACGAAGCCGCCGACACCTTTGTCGGATGAATAAACGGAGCCGCTCGCAGAGCAGTTGGCGAAAGTGCATGCAGCATCGACTTCTCCGACAAATCCACCCACATGCTGGTTAACTTTGCCGGAACTCGTTCCTACGGGAATGGAAGCCATGTCGTGAATTTGTCGGAGAAG
>CAMJRT010000254.1 GCA_946408295.1 uncultured Bacteroidales bacterium | reverse complement strand
TGGGTGATGATGAAATCCGCTCCAGCGTCCACCTTGCGTTTGAGGTTTTCGATGTCCATTTCCAGGTTCGGTGCCTCGAAATGTTTCTCCGGATAGGCCCCGACGCCGATACAGAAGGTACTCCCCTGCCGGTTCTCAAAGCGGCGGATATCTTCCACCAGTTCGCCGGCATAGCGGTAGCCTCCCGGCTCGGGCGTAAAGCGTTTTTCCCCTGCCAGACAGTCCCCGCGCAGGGCCAGCACATTCTCGATGCCCATAAACCGGAGGTCCTGCAACTGGCTCTCCATCTGTTCGCGCGTCATCCCGGCCCCGATGAGATGGGGCACCACTTCGGTGTCAAAATGCGCCTGAATCACGGCACAGACCGCCGTTTCGCTGATGCGGCGCCGGACGGTGTGACGGGTATAACTGCCATCCGGAGCAGGGCGGTACTCAATCTCATCCCGGTGACAGGTCACATTGATATAGGGGGGATGAAATTCCATAAAGGGCGCAATGGAGGCAATCAGTTCTTCCTTGCTGATGCCTTTGAGCGGAGGCACAATCTCAATGGACGGAAACGGCTGCGCACTGCGCGATAGAATCTCGGTAATTTTCATACTGGCAAAAAGAAACTAACGCTAAAACAGCGAGGAGGGGTTCTGGTCGAGGACTTCGAGGATGCGGGACATAATGGCGTCGCGCAGGAGGGCGGAGCGGTGGCGCACCTGGAAACGGGAGCAGTACTCCTCGATGGCGGCCATTTCGGGGTCATTGAAGTAGATGACCTGACGATGCTTGCGGCGCAATTCTTCCCGATGACGGACGGAATATGCGCTCCGGGCCGAATGAATCTTCTTTGGGGATTTTTGGATGCGGGACATAACGGGAGGGGGATTTAACTATGAGTCCAGCCTGTTTCCCGCTCCATCATATAATTCATTTTGCAACACGGAGAACTGACTGCTCTCTTCGAGAACAATCTTGCAGCCGTAGGTTCGTTGCCATTTAGACAAGATGGAACCGGTATGGAAGAAACCTTTTCCCCGCGTGAGGTAGGCGCCCAGAATCGGACCCACCTTGAGGGTAAATTTCTGCACGGGCCGGGAGGATATAGCGGTGGATATTTTTCTCTCTATGGCCTCATCAATCACGATGCTGGAAGTGATATGTCCGGTGCCGTGGCACACGGGACAGACCTCCGAGGTGTTGATTTCCGTGGCCGGACGCACCCGCTGCCGGGTAATCTGCATCAGGCCGAATTTGGTGAGCGGAAGGATGTTATGCCGGGCCCTGTCATCCGCCATCAGTTCCTGCATTTTCTTGTAGAGCGCGGTGCGGTGCTCACTGCTCACCATATCGATAAAATCGACGATGACGATGCCCCCCATATCGCGCAACCGCATCTGACGGGCTATTTCCTCCGCCGCATTACAGTTGATGTCAAAGGTATTCTGCTCCTGTTCCTTGTTTTTGGCCCGGGTACCGCTGTTGACATCCACGACGTGAAGAGCCTCGGTGTGTTCTATCACCAGATAGGCCCCTTGGCGGATGGGAACAATCTTGCCGAACGAACTCTTGATCTGGCGGGTTACTTCGAAATGGTCGAACAGGGGTTGCTTGCCTTCGTAGAGTTTGACGATTTTCTCCATTTCGGGCGCAATCAACTTGATGTAAGAGCGCAACCCTTCATACTCGGACTGATCCGCTACATAGACATTGGTGAAAGTCTCGTCCAGCAAGTCCCGGAGCAGGGCGGTCACCTTGCTGCACTCCGTGAACAGGAGTTTGACGTTTTTGTCTTTGGCCAATTTCTTCCAGGAATTCTCCCATTTCTCCACGAGCGTCATCAGTTCGTTGTCGAGGATGGACGCGCTCTTTCCTTCGGCGGCCGTGCGGATGATGGCGCCATAGTTCTTGGGAAGAATGTTCTTGACCAGCAGTTCGAGGCGGCGTTTCTCCTGACGGGATTTGATCTTCTGGGAGACACTGACTTTGTCCGCAAAGGGAAGGAGGACGATGTTGCGCCCGGCCAGGGAGATTTCGCAGGTCAGGCGGGCACCCTTCGTAGAAATGGGCTCTTTGCTGATTTGCACGATAAGGGGCTGGCCGACCGTCAGGATATTTTCAATATGCCCGTCTTTATCGACGGGTTTTTCCAATTTGATGTGGGAATAGATACCCTTCGCATCACTGTTTCGGTTCAGGCGCTTCTGGAATTCGTCGAATGCGAAAAAATTGACACCGAGGTCGAGATAGTGCACGAAAGCCTCTTTCTCATCCCCGATATCGACAAAGGCCGCATTGAGGGCGGGTAGCAATTTCTTGACTCTGCCGAGGAAAACATCCCCGACAGAGCAAGATTTCCGGTCGCAAGGTTCTTCGTTGAATTCAACAAGGCGATGCTCCTCCATCAGGGCAACGGAAACCTTGTCCTTCTGTACATCAACGATTAAATCTTTCTCTCCTGGCATTGAAACCGGCAAATGCGGACACAAAAAGAAGAGAAACTACTTTCTCTTCTTGTGGCGATTCTTGCGTAAGCGTTTTTTGCGCTTATGCGTCGCCATTTTGTGGCGTTTGTGTTTTTTACCGTTAGGCATAATATTCTGTCGTTTTGATTATTTCTTCACAGCCTCCATAAAGGTCTTGGCCGGCTTGAACGCGGGAATATCGTGAGCGGGAATCACGATGGTCGTGTTCTTGGTGATATTGCGGGCCGCTTTCTGGGCTCTGCGTTTGATGATGAAGCTGCCAAATCCACGAAGATAAACCGCCTCACCCTTGGCAAGAGAACCTTTCACAACGTCCATAAAGGACTCGACTACTGCGAGTGCTTCAACTTTCTCCACTCCGGTTGCTTTTGCAACTTCGTTAACGATGTCTGCTTTTGTCATAATTATATAATTTTTAATGTATGGTTAATAAAAATCATGCAAAAATAGTCTTTATTTTTCAAACTTCAAAATTTATTTATGG
>CAMJRT010000253.1 GCA_946408295.1 uncultured Bacteroidales bacterium | reverse complement strand
CTGATGGCATCCGTATGGTCGGGAATGGGTTTGTCTTCTACTAGCGCCTCCTTGCCCGTCGCCTGGTGTTTGAGGCGGGACATTTCCATCCCAATGCGCTCAACCAGACCCTTGGCCAGCAAGTCGTAACTATCGTAACTTTTCATGTCGAGCAGCTGGTACTTCAAGGAAGAACTGCCGCAGTTGAGAACCAAAATAATCATAAAAAAAATTTAAAAACGGTTAGTAAAAAGAAAAATTTTTTCTGCGGAAAAAATTTTTCCGAAATCTTCGCAAAGATAGGAAATAAATCTTGATATTCCGTTATGGTTTTAATACAAGAAGAAAATATAGGCCGCCCTTTGTGCTTTACTGTGGGGATTTTACTGGGTTTGGCAACCCGGAAAGCCCAAGTTTGGCTGGTCGCGATAACGCTCGTAATTTTGCTCCTATATACGCATTTTTTTCGTAACAAACGGCTGAAAAAAGAAAAATTTTTTCTGTTTTGTGTTTTTGCGACAGGGCTGCTGTGCGGACTGCTGGCGGAAGACGGCGCCTCCCCCTGGCGCTGGATGCGGGCGGAAGAATGGGCCGACGATTTGCGCGACTATATCCGCAGCCTCCCCTACCGCGACAGCACGACCCGCGAACTGCTGTGCGCGCTGCTGACTGGGGACAGAAGCGGCCTCCCCCCGGAACTCAAAAACGCATTCCACCAAAGCGGGGCATCCCATCTGCTGGCCCTCTCCGGTATGCATCTGGGTATCCTCTACCTGGGATTCAGCCGGGTCTTGAGCTTGGCCGGCAACGCCCCTGCCTGGAAAAAAACGCGGGGGTGTCTGTTGATTCTGCTCTGTGGCACCTATACGCTGGGGGTCGGAGCCGGCGCCTCGATTGTCCGTGCCTGGCTGTTCATCGCCTTGCGGGAAACGGCCCTCATCCTGGAGCGAAAGGTCCGTCCTTCCGACCTGTTGGCGGGGGCCTTACTGCTGCAAGAGGCAATGTACCCGCCCGCCGTAAAGGAAATCGGCTTTCAACTCAGTTACCTGGCGATGACGGGGATTGTCTTTCTCTACCCACGCCTGCAAAAATGGTGGCCCGAAGAAAGCGGCGGATCGCCGGCAACCCGCCGGTCACGCAAAAGCCTGTTGTCGAAAGTCCTGCATAAAGTATGGGATATCTCCGCCTTGTCTATCAGTTGCCAGGTATTTACCGGTCCGCTGGCCTGGTGGAAATTCGGCTCATTCCCCCTGTTTTTCCTGCTGACCAACCTGCTCTGTATGCCAATGATGACCCTGGTGATGGGCGGAGCGTTGCCGGCGCTGGCAACTCGGATGCCTTTGCTGCTGATGGTCAATGAGGCCTGCTGCCGGGCGTTGATATTCACGCTGGAAACGATCGCGTCACTTTAAGCGCCGTTCACCCCCTTGGAGGGCTCGTCACTTCACTCCGCCGGAAAACCTTCGGATTTCCAGACCCGAAAATTTTCTTTCTCCGCCGCAGTATCAGCCGAACTGTCCCCGCTGATCAGGCAGGCCTCTATTCCGGGATGCGCCTGGATGAAAGCGGCCGCCTTCTCGCTTCCCACCACCATGCAATAGGTGGCAAGGGCATCGGCCAGGGTCGCGGGATAGCCTTCAAAAGGGGCTCCGGAAGCAGTCAGGGGGCAGTCGGGACCTACGATAATCGTGGCGGAGCGTAAAGAATGTACCACCGGACGACCGGTAGAAGGGTCGATAGTATGGGCATATTTGACCCCGTCTTTGATATAGAATTTGCGGTAATTGCCCGAGGTGACAACACCGGCCGGAACCGTCTTGACGGAGAAAACGCCGCTGATGTTCCGTCCGGGCGTGTCATTGCCGTCATACGGAGCGTCAATCCCCAGTTTCCAGGGCTTTCCGGAAGCATTGAGGCCGGCGCAGACCATCTCACCACCCACATTGACCAACATATCTTTCATGCCGTTTTCGTATAGGTAAGCGGCCAGCACATCGCTGCTGAAACCTTGCGCCAAAGCATTGAAATTGAAGCGCTGGGGTCGTCCGTCAGAGCGGCGCAGCGAGAACGATCCGCACAAGGACTTGAGAGAGTCGCTGGTTGCTTGGGACGGCAGGGAATCGTGCTTGAAGCCAAAGCCCCAGGCATCGAAAAGCGCGGCGGCCGAGGCATCCACTTTGCCGTCGGTCAGCGTCCAGGCCGCCTCTGCCAGTTCCAGCATTTTCAAGAACATCGCGTCATAGCCCGCGGACAACGCTTCTTCGCGGGAAGCGACAGCCGGCAAATCCCTGCGGTTGTGTCGCGACAGTACGGAGCCTTGGTTATAACCGGACAGCGAAGCGTCGATGGCGGTCAGCAAAGAGTCCAACCCCCGTTGCAACACGGAACGGTCGGCCGAAACGCCTTGCAGGTTGACTTTGACCTGCCATACTCCCCCTTGGGCATAGCCCGTGAAATCCACATAGGCCGGACGGCTGCACGAGAGGCAAAGCACGGACAAGAGTAAGAAATAGACCTTTTTCATTGTTTCTCCAACATTCATCACCTGCAAAGATACGCAAAGAAGCGGGATTCTTGAAAAAACTTGCTATATTTGTAGGTTTAGACAAGGACTATGAATATGAATGGGAGAATCCTCATACCGGCAACCCTCTGCCTCCTGATGGCGGGGGCCTGCAAAAAGAATGAGACGACACCCTCCAAGAATTATTTGGAAGGCTCGCTCAGCATCGAATGTGTCAACTACATCAAACCGATGGCAACGGTCCATTTCAAGACGGACCACAAACTGTACCACCCCAAAAACGGGACATTGAGTTACTCGTGGAAAATCGCAGGCTTGATGAGTGAATCCGTTCCGGCCGAAGGAAAGGACAACGACTTCAACTATATATTCACCAAAGACACGCTTGCTACCTATACCGTCACCTGTACCGTCACCCCTTCCGGAGACTATTACGGGACTACCGCCACGGCGTATGTCA
>CAMJRT010000252.1 GCA_946408295.1 uncultured Bacteroidales bacterium | reverse complement strand
GCCGGATAGGGACTCAGGCCCCGGATGAGGTTACACACCCGCACGGCCTTCATCGACCAATCGATATCACACAGTTCTTTCGTAATCTTGGGGGCCGGTTTGAGCACTTCTGCACCTTGAATATAACTCTTTTGCAGCCGCATTTCGATCTGACCATCCAACAAGCCGTCCACCGTCTGGACCACCAGCTGTGCGCCGAGCGCCATCAATTTATCGTGCAAAGTTCCGGCCGTATCTTCGGGCGTGATGCGGCAGTTCTCCCGCATCAGAATATGGCCCGTATCCATCCCGCTGTCAATTTTGAACGTAGTGACACCCGTAATTCCCTCCCCGTTGATGAGGGCCCAGTTGATCGGGGCCGCCCCCCGGTATTGGGGCAGCAGGGCCGCGTGCAGATTGAAAGTACCCAGCCGTGGCACTTCCCATACCTCCTGAGGCAGCATACGGAAGGCGACGACCACCGCCAAATCCGGTTTCCAGGCCTTATAAGCCTCCAGGAAGGCTTCGTCTTTCAGGGACTCGGGTTGCAAGAGCGGCAGCCCGCGCTCCACGGCGAATTTCTTGACGGCACTCTCCCCTACTTTCATTCCCCGTCCGAAAGGTTTGTCCGCCACCGTCACGACACCCGCCACCTTGTAGCCGGCATCCAGCAGGGCCTGCAAGGACGGAACGGCAAACTCGGGCGTCCCCATAAACACGATTTTCGTCTTGGTCATTTTTCCACTGATATTATCCCATAACTTCTTGAAGAAGCGCTTGATGGGTTCCACATTGATAATAGGCGCGTCGTTGATGGCTTTCCAGGTCAGGAACATCCCGACAGGCATCAGTACATAGGATGAGATAAACACCCCTTCGACCGCCGACACCGCTCCGTCTTTTGCCAATTTCGTTCCAGAAATATCGATGACCCAATAGGCCACGAAAAAGAGCACGGATATAATGGCGGAGGAGCCCAGACCGCCCTTGCGGATATAGGCTCCGATGGGCGCCCCGATGAAAAAGAAGATGAAACAGGCCAGGGCAGTCGCCCATTTCTTGAGGATACCCACATCCGTACGCCGCAGAATATACACATCCCGGAAGGAATCCCGACTGAATGACGTCAGCACGGACAACATATCCCCGGCCTTGTGGGAGGCCTTTTTGACCGCGTCCATTTCCGCCTGCACACTCTCGAAGATTAGCAGGTCTTCCACATTCAGATTCTTGACAATGTGACGGGAAGTATCCAACTGGTACAGATAGGACAGGGAAGGGTCCCGCATAAAAGTGGCGTACTGGGCGGCCAGCAAGCGGTTCTGGGCCGCATCGAGCGAGTCTTTCTGGGCCAGCAACTGGGCATTGGTCATCGAGTTCACTTCATCGCTGAACCGGTTGCCTTCCGATTTTTGGAAGGCGTAGTTGGACAAGGGAATGAACAATTGCTGATGGGAGAACTTGGAACGTTGCAGTTGCAGGGTGGTATCCCGATAACGGCGGGTATTGGTTTCCTCATAGGATACGCCGTTGAACATTTCGAAGGACAGATAACTCTTGTCGGCCGACAGGCTCATCCGGGCGGAATCTGACACGGTCAGACTGACGTTTCCTTTGCCGGAGGAATGGGTATAGACCATAATTCCGTGCATCATCTTGCTTTCATCATCCTGGTCCTCCACCCGCAGCACATAGCCGTCGATACCATCATAAAAGGTCCCGGAAGGGATTTTGATTTCGGATTTGGTCCGGCCGATATCATCCCGCAAGGTATAAATCTCGTTAAAGGCAAGCGGCACCAGATTGTTGTTCACAAAATAGGTTCCCACACTGATGAAGAAAGAGGCCACAATCAGGGGAGCCAGCACGCGGGTGAGCGAAACACCCGCCGCTTTGATGGCCAGCAACTCGTTGTTTTCGCCCAGGGTCCCCATCGTCATCATCGACGCCAGCAGCGAGGCCAGCGGCAGGGACAGGGGCAGCGTCGTGATGCCGCCCCAGCCGAGAAATTCCAGTATGACGGAGAAACTGAGTCCTTTACCGACCAATTCGTCGATGTACAGCCACAGAAACTGCATCATCAGGATGAAGGTCACGACAACAAGTATCGCGGCAAACGGCCCGATGAACGATTTCAATATGAAACGGTCCAGACGATTCATTCGCGGTCCGGATTCAGGCCTTGGCCTTGAGTTGTTCCAACGCTTCTTTGAGCCCTTCCGGACGGCGGCCGCCGGCGGTAGCCAGTCCGCTCTGGCCTCCTCCGCCGCCTTGGATGCATTGGGCCGCTTCCCGAATCACGGCGACCGCATCTTTGCCGGCCTCCACCAAGTCCTGGGAGTACATCAGCAGCAACTGAGGCTTGCCGTCGGCTGTATAAGCGGCCGCCACCACCAGGTTATCAGCCTCTTTTTGCAGCATCTGGGCCGCCCCTCTCAGCATCGCGGGATCCTGCTCCCCTTCTACGCAGACCAGACGATGGCCGTTGACTTCTTCGGCCCGGTCGTAGAGGTACTGCTTGAAGCCCTTTATCTTTTCTTTGGCAATCTGTTCCAGTTGTTTCTTGTATTGGTCGTTTTCTTCAATCATCTTGTGCAGGGCCTGGGTGAGGTCGGGCGCATTGTTGAAGAAGGAACGGGCGGTGTTCAAGGTGTCGCTCAAGGCATACACCATTTCTTCGGCCTGCTCGCCGCTGACCGCCTCGATCCGACGGACACCGGCGGCGATGGCGCTTTCGGAAACAATCTTGAAGAAACCGATGTCGCCCGTAGCAGAGGCGTGGCAACCACCGCAAAGTTCCACGGAATCGCCGAATTTCACCACACGGACGGTCTCACCATATTTCTCGCCGAAGAGCGCGAGGGCGCCCATCTGCCTGGCTTCCTCCATCGTCGCATCGCGTTTTTCGCAAAGCGGATGATTCTCGCGGATGAGTTGGTTGACCCGTTTCTCTACGCGGCGGATCTGCTCCTGCGACATTTTCTCAAAATGAGAAAA
>CAMJRT010000251.1 GCA_946408295.1 uncultured Bacteroidales bacterium | reverse complement strand
GCGAACCGACCCGGAGCCGGCGCCGCACTCGTTCTCCCGGACGAGCCCGTCTGCTCCTGCGGGGCGTGCGCGCAGGTCTTGCTGGAATTTGAAGACCCGGACCACCCCGTCAACCTTCTCTTTATCGGGAAAAGGTCCATCCTCAAATTAAAAGGCGCTGCGTCCCTGCTCCCTTTTGCCTTCGGAAAATAGGGAAATCCTCCGGCTGGCATTAAAAAAGATTGCAGATTCATAAAAAATCACTACCTTTGTGGTCGGGTAAGTCTTGCACGACCAGCTCCCTTCGAATTCCCCCAGGGTCGGAAGGCAGCAAGGGTAGAAGGTTGTAGCGGTGCGATGCAATCCGCTTACCCTTTCGCGGAAATAGCTCAGTTGGTAGAGCGCCAGCTTCCCAAGCTAGAGGTCGCGGGTTCGAACCCCGTTTTCCGCTCACGGGCAGGCCATCACGCCTGCCTTTTTGTTTTCAGGGGCAAAACACGCCAAAGGCCGGGGGTTAAAACGCCACAGGCGCCTTTGAATTTGTGTACAAATTCAAAGGCGCCTTGCGATATCACATCGGTGGCGCCTTCTATAACCTAAACTTAAACTATGAAAAACTTCACTGCAAATATAGAAAGGATTTTTATTTTCACAAAAAATAGTTGCAAAAAATTATCATTTTTACAAAAATTTGATGCAATTTCACAATTTATGACCGCTTTTCACAAATTTTAAGCGCAAAATCACAAAATAACGACCGAAAGCCGATGCCAACCTATTCTTCCACGATGCGCAGTTTGGCATACTGTAGCAACAGCAATTTTTCTCCAAAATCATCAAACAACACCTTGGCTTTGACAGATGCTCCTTCGCGCTCCAGCGTGACGATGCGGCCGTATCCGAACTTGCCGTGCTCGACCCGCTGACCCGCCTTCATATCCAGCACGCTGCTGGGAACGAAATCCTCGCGGGGAGCCGCCTGCGGCCGGGAAATGCGGGAAACAGGCCGGGAAGCGCCCCAGGCGGGGCGCTTGGGAGCGGCGCTCTGCGCACCGCCCCCCATCGGCGTGCGGACGGAAGGCAAGGGATGATCAAGATAGCGCGGGTCGATTTCCTTGATGAAACGGGAAGGCGGATTGGATTCGTGCTGCCCGTTACGCATACGGGAGGCACAATACGAAAGCGTCACGACCTTGCCGGCCCGCGTCATCGCCACATAAAAGAGACGCCGTTCTTCTTCGATTTCCGGGGAGCCGGATGCCAGGGTAAAACTGCCAGAAGGGAACAGATTCTCTTCCAGTCCCGTCACATACACATAGGGAAATTCCAGCCCCTTGGAGGCGTGAACCGTCATCAACGCCACCTTGTTGTTGACCCCGTCCGCATCTTCATCCACATCCACCGCGCTCAGCAGCGAGATATTCTCCAAAAATTCATCCAGCGTAACGAGCGGAAGCGAATGTTCGTCGTACTCCGCGACGGAATCTTCATATTGCAATTCCGCCAGATACTCGCTCTGGCGCTCTTCTACGAAAGATTTGGCGCTATCCAGCAGTTCCTGGACATTCGCCTGACGGGACTGCCCCTCCACGGAGGTATCGCTCTTGAAATGCATCCACAGCCCGCTGTCCATACAGACCTTTAGCGCCAGTTCATAGGCATCCGTCCGGGGATAAGCCTCGTGCGCCGTCGCGATGAGTTTGCAAAAGGCACCCAGGCGCTCCAAGGCCGCATTCTTCAAACCGAAAGCGGTCAACTCGGGAAGATTCATAGCCGCCCGGAAATAGGAACAATTCAATTGGGAGGCTACCGCTTGTACGGCCGCAAGCGAGGTATCCCCGATGCCGCGGGCCGGTTTGTTGACAATCCGTTTGAACGACTCGTTATCCTCAGGATTGACGACCAACTTGAAATAAGCCATCGCATCCTTGACCTCCGCCCGTTCAAAGAAAGAATTTCCCGAATAAATGACGTATGGGATGTTGCGCCGGCGCAGTTGTTCCTCCAACACGCGCGACTGGGCATTGGTCCGGTAGAGAATGGCGAAATCCTTGTACTCGGCGTGGTCGCGCTGCATAAAACCGGTGATGGAGGCCGTAATGAGCATCGCCTCTTCCTGGTCGGTGAAAGCCTTGACCAGATGAATCGGATCGCCCGTCTCCTCTTCGGAAAAACACACTTTCTTGATACGGCCCTGATTTTTCTCGATGACGGAATTGGCGGCATTGACGATGGTCTGCGTTGAACGGTAATTGCGCTCCAGCCGAAACACCTTCGTCCCCTTGAAATCCTTTTCAAAACGCAGGATATTTTCCACTTTCGCCCCGCGAAAAGCATAAATCGACTGCGAATCGTCTCCTACAACACAAATGTTACTATGATTGACGCACAGAGATTTAAGGATTAAATATTGGGCAAAATTGGTATCTTGATACTCATCCACCATCAGATAATCGAAGCGTGATGCTATCTCCTTGCGGGCCGCCTCATTCTTCGACAAAAGGACATTCATATTGAAGAGAATGTCGTCAAAATCCATCACGCCGCTCTGCCGGCACCTTTTCCAATAGAGCGCATAGATATCCCCCAGCCGGGGACGGCGATGATGCGCATCAGCCTGCTGGACTTGCGGGTTGTTCGTATAATTGCCCGGTCCCACCAGGGAGTTCTTGGCCTCGGAGATACGGGAAAGCACCTCCTTGGGCTTGTAAATCTTGTCATCCAACCCCAATTCCTTGATGCAGGCTTTGATCAGGGACTGGCTGTCGGACGTGTCATATATCGTAAAGGCCTGCGGGTAGCCCAGGGATTCGGCATAATCCCGCAGGAAACGGATGAATACCGAGTGGAAAGTCCCCATATAGAGTTTGCGGGCCAGCCGCCACCCCACCATCGCCGCGATGCGTTCTTTCATCTCCCCGGCGGCCTTTTTGGTGAAGGTCAGGGCCATCATCCTTTCCGGTTCACATCCCTCAGCTATCGCATAGGCGATACGGCTC
>CAMJRT010000250.1 GCA_946408295.1 uncultured Bacteroidales bacterium | reverse complement strand
ACAGGGTACCAGGCCCGTAAAGGCCGCGGAAAACTGGAAAAGACAAGTCTCTTTGACACTTCCCCAAGGCTTTTTGGCGGCGTTTTCCCCGGCGTATTGCGTACCATAGGTGCCATAATTCTGGCAGAAGGTCAGCATCAATTTATACGGAGCCTTGCGGAAAAGACGGCCGGAAAGGCCGAAATGGTGGGCAATGATCCGGTTGTTCTCAATCCCGTCGATGACCCGGTTGCGCGACCAGGTTCCGGCCAGCGTTCCTTCCGGATAAAAGAGGGGCGAACTCATCGTCCGACCGTAATAACTCCAACCGGAATGATATTCTCCGCTGTTGAAATAATCGTCGAGACCGATATAGCAGCGCGACGGCTCCCAGGGAATGGGATTGCCCTCATCATCCACCTCCGGGTCGTGAATAGGCCCCGACTGATACATCGTATAGGTAAATTCATAGAGGATGTCGCTGACCCAGCGGTTCTTGTCCCTGAAAGAAAACGCGAGCGTGTTGACCGCATCCGGAAAATTCTGGAATTTCATTCCGGATTTGTCGTTATAAGGCCGGTCGTGCTGGAAGACGATGTCCCAGCCTTCCCCGTGAAAGTCAAATCGAATCAACTCCGCCCCGCCGTGACAGCCAATGACATTCATCTGGTCGTTCTGGCTGGCATCCGCTCCGCCCTTCTGTCCCGTAATCACCCGGAAATAATTCGCCCAGGTGACAGACGAGCGGGTCTGCCCGGGCGCCATTCCACCCCAGAGCGCATAGTGGTCCAGCCCCAGGGTGATATCCATCCATTTCGCGCACTTCACCTTCAAAAAGAGGCTCATCCGATGGACGAGGGCCTTGTCCGCATAACGTTTGTCCAGCGTGATGTAATCTTCATACGAACCATAGAACCACAGATGCTCCTTGGTGAACGGGAAAGCCACCGGTCGGCAGACAAAAGCATAGCCCGGCATACTGCGTGCATTGCTCCCCCGCACAAGCCGCCCCCCGGTCGTGGAGAGCGAGCCCAGACAGGCATCATTGGCCAGAAAGTCCAGTTCATTGTGCTTCATCCCCAAGTCCAGCACCAGTTTCTTCCACCGCAGACTCACATACAACTCGTCCGGCATCACTTTGTCCGCCTGCATCACGGTGCGGTCGGGATTGTCATAACGGAGCCCCAATGAGGCCCCCAGGCGCCAGTCAAAGGCCTTGTCCAGGTTGAAAGGTCTTTCCACGCCGGCCAATGCGATGATACCGTTGCTGTCCGGATACAGGCCGTACTGATTGGCGTTCGTCCAAAAGGGCAGCGTTCCCGAGGTGGAAAGCGCTCCCAAGAGCAGGACAGATGCGGCCCATTCTCCCATTGGTCAAACCCCGAATTTTTGTTTCATCCGCGCGGAATAGCTGAAGGCGAGCGTCGCGGCGAGGGCCGGACGGAGCCACACTTGCAACAAAGCCGTATGAAGACGGGTGTGCATCGGACAATCATAAAAAATATTCCACGTTCCCTGGAGCGCGACAAGCACTTCCGCAATCACGATCAAAGTGAACCACTTCTTGGTGGAAGAAACTTGATTCCAGGTGGAACTGTGGCAAATCAATCCGATGATGACCAGCAGCGACAGAAAACTTTCCGCCGCTTCCACCACGGTCGGCAACCCTCGTTGCGGGAAAATAATGCCGGTACACAGCACGATGGCCCCATAGAGACAATTGACGAGCGGGAACAAGGTTTTAGACGGAAAATCACGATTCCACGCATAAATGGAAATCAGCATAAAACACGCAACATAAGCAACATTAATCAACAGGTGGAACCAGTAGAAATCCTGGATGGCCATCACCGCCTCATGTATCGCCACCAACACGCCGAGACCGCCGCTGAGGGCCAGCAGCTGTTTCGCGGAACGAGGTAATTTTTCAGACATCGGTTCTTAAATTTCTGCAAAATTATCAAAAAATACCGATATTTGTGTGCGATTGAAAAAGAAAGATTAGAGATGAACCTGTTTGCCGATACGCACACCCATCTGTACGACCGTGCGTACGAAGATCCCGACGAGGAAATAGAGTTGGCCGTTGCCGCCGGCGTCACACGCTTGTTGCTGCCCGACACCGACAGTTCCGTCCGGGACAGTATGATTGCCCTGGCCCGACGTCATCCGGAACATTGCCGTTTCGCCATCGGACTCCATCCCACGGAATTTACTGCCGAAAATTTCGATAAAGAAATGCAAAGCATGCTGGAAGCCGCCATGTTGTATAAAGACGAACTCGCGGCCATCGGAGAAATCGGTTTGGACTACCATTATTCGCACGAACTGGCCGAACTCCAGCAAAAGGCCTTCAAAGAACAGATCATGCTGGCCGACCTGCTCGACAAACCTATTCTGATTCACTGCCGGGAAGCCTTCGAAGATTGTATGGCGATACTCAGGAAATACGCCGGCGCGAACACCCGGGGCATCTTCCACGCATACAGCGGAAGCCTGGAAGGGTATAAAGCAATCAAGCGGCTGGGGCACTTTTATCTGGGCATCGGCGGTGTGGTCACCTTCAAAAACGCACACATCGCCCGTTTCTTGGAAGAAATCCCTCTGGAAGACATTGTTTTGGAGACAGACGCACCCTACCTCACCCCCGCTCCGCACCGGGGAGAGCGCAATGAAAGCGCCTATATTCCCTTCATCGCCCAAAAGATCAGTGAAATCAAAGGGGTGTCCGTCGAAGAAGTCGCGGACATCACGACGGCCAATGCAATAAAATTGCTTTTTTAGCGGCGCATTTTTGGTAAAATGAAAAAAAATATATAAATTGCACCGATTTTCGGAGCGCTTTATAAAGGATTGCCCGGAAGTCAAGGATTGAATAGTACTAATCAACTATACATTATTAATTAAACACTCAAAAACAGTTATGAAAAAAATTTTCATGTTTTTGGCAGTCGCCGGTCTTTTGGCCGTTTCTGCACAGTTCGCAGCAGCTCAGACTGATGAC
>CAMJRT010000249.1 GCA_946408295.1 uncultured Bacteroidales bacterium | reverse complement strand
GCGGGGACATATGGATATGGTCCCGCAGAAGAACGCCGATGTCAAGCACGATTTCGAAAAAGACCCGATCGAGACCTGGGTGGACGGCGACTGGCTGAAAGCCAAAGGGACGACGCTCGGTGCCGACGACGGACTGGGCGTGGCGATGGCCCTCACGGTGCTCCAGTCCAAAGACCTCAAGCACGGTCCCGTTGAAGTGTTGGTGACGGTGGATGAGGAAACCGGCCTGACGGGCGCCAACCTGCTGGCTCCGGGCTTGCTGCAAGGAGAGATTCTCATCAACCTCGATTCGGAAGAGGAAGGCGAGTTGTGCATCGGTTGCGCCGGCGGGCTTGACAGTTCCGTCAGCGGCAGTTACAAGGGTATCGAACGTCTCAACAATACCGTTTGCATTTCTATGGCTTTCAAAGGCTTCCAAGGCGGACATTCCGGCACGGACATCAATCTGTACCGCGCCAACGCCAACAAGGTGGCCGCGCGTGTGCTCCATCGCGTGTTGAGCGAGACGGATGCCCGCCTGGTGTATATGCAGGGCGGTACCCTCCGCAATGCCATTCCCCGCGAATGCTTCAGTTATCTCTTTGTTCCCGAACTCTCGCTGGGCAAAGTCCGCAGCATCGCTGAGGATGAATTTGCCAAAATCCAGGCCGAATATGCCATCACCGACCCGGACGCCAGGATGGTGTTCGAGCCCAGCAGTTCGCTTCCCTGCCGTCCTGTTTCCGTGGAGCCTGAAATCGCCCTTTCCTTCTTGAAGGCTTTGCTGGCCTGTCCCGACGGGGTGGAGCGTATGTCCAGCAGCGTGCCGGGCCTGGTCGAGACCTCCAACAATATGGCGATGGTCAAGGTGGCCGACGGCGAACTGATGGTCAAGACCCTGATGCGCAGTTCCGTGGACAGCGCCAAGGAAGCCCTGGCGACCAAGTTGAAAGCCGTTTTCGAACTGGCGGGCTGTCAGGTGGAATTTACGGGTGGCTATTCCGGATGGACGCCCAAACCCGATTCCGACATTGTCCGTCTGATGGTCGAGAAATACAAGGAACAGTACGGCGAGGAGCCGTCCGTGGTGGCCATTCACGCCGGTCTGGAGTGCGGCATCATCGGTGGAAAATACCCCGGAATGGATATGGTCAGTTATGGTTCCACCCTTTGCAGCCCTCATTCCCCGGATGAGCGAGCGAGCATTTCTTCGCTCCAACGCACCTGGCAGTTTGTTTCATCTGTATTGGAAGCGATTCCGGAAAAATAATGGATTACGGTATTCACGAAGAGTGCGGGGTATTTGGCATCTACGGAGTGCCCGATGCCGCCAACTTGGCCTATTATGGCTTGCATTCCCTGCAGCACCGCGGTCAGGAAGGTTGCGGCATCGTCGCCTGCGGGGACGACGGGGTGCTGCGCCGTGTCAAGGGCGAAGGATTGGTGCAAGAGGTTTTCAATGAATCCAAACTGGCCTCCCTGCCCGGCTCGATGGCCATCGGACACGTGCGCTATTCCACGACCGGTGGCAGTTGCATCGAGAATGTCCAGCCCTTCTTGTTCCGTCACGAAACCGGCGATTTCGCGCTGGCCCACAACGGCAATATCGTCAATTCCGCCTTGCTCCGACATTATCTGGAGCGGCGGGGGAGTCTCTTCCAGTCATCTTCGGACAGCGAAATTCTGGCCCACCTCATCCGCAAGGAAGACAACGACCCGCACCGTCCCCGTATCGATGCCATCAAAGAGGCGTTGAATATGATTGACGGCGCGTTCGCTTTCCTGATTATGACGCGCAACCGCATCTACGCCTGCCGGGACAAGCACGGTTTGCGCCCTTTGTCCATCGGCCGGCTGGGAGAGGCCTATGTCATCAGCAGCGAGACCTGTGCGATGGATGCGCTGGGAGCCACTTTCGTCCGCGAGGTAAATCCCGGGGAAATCGTCACCATCGATTATCACGGCTTGCGTTGCAGTTCCTATTCGGAATACAGCCATCACTTCCTCTGTGCGATGGAGTATATCTATTTTTCCCGTCCGGACAGTGATCTGGAGGGGCGCAACGTACACGGCTTCCGCAAGGAGTCGGGCCGGTTGCTCTATGAGGAGGCGCCTTGCGAGGCGGACATCGTCGTGGGTGTCCCCGATTCGAGCCTGAGTGCGGCGATGGGTTACTCGGAGGCGAGCGGCATTCCTTATGAAATGGGACTCATTAAAAATAAATATGTAGGTCGCACCTTTATCCAGCCTTCCCAGGCTTTGCGGGAGAAGGGCGTGCGGATGAAGTTGGCGGCGGTGGGGTCCATCGTCCGTCACAAACGCGTGGCGCTCATCGACGATTCCATCGTCCGGGGAACGACCTCCCGGCGCATCGTCCGGATGTTGCGGGAAGCAGGTGCGGAGGAAGTTCACCTGCGTATCGCCAGTCCGCAGATTACCAGCCCGTGCTTCTACGGCGTGGATATGTCCACCTTCGATGAATTGCTTTGCGCCCATCACAAGGACCTGTCCGTCATCAGCGAGAAACTGGGTGCCGACTCGGTAGCCTTCCTTTCGGAAGAAGCCCTTTTCAAGGCCGGCCGCCGCAGTGAACTCTGCCTGGCCTGCTTCAACGGCCGGTATCCCACCAGCGTTTACCAACGCATTGAAGACGCCAATAAAGAAGTTCGCTGAAAATAGCCGGACGGCGCTGTTCGGGAAAAGCCGCTCGGGAAACGCCTTCCCCCGGGAACTCTCGTTCTAATGCCGCGCCGTCCAAGACCCGCCGCCCGGGAACTCTCGTTCTCGTTACCCAGATATCTGACCCGGCCGCGCCTTGTCGCCGGTTGCCTCCCGGTTGTCTCGCGGATTGTCTCCCGGTTGTCTCCCGAGTTGTCTCGCGGATTGTTTTTGCGGCGTTATTTTCAACTATCGGGGGCGGAATATGCCTTCCGGCCCCTTCTATGGGGGTGTTTGCCCCCGGAATCGTTTTGAAATGTCGTTCGGGGGCGTTACCCTGCCGTGGAGGGCG
>CAMJRT010000248.1 GCA_946408295.1 uncultured Bacteroidales bacterium | reverse complement strand
GCGTCAAGTTGGTGGGTGGCTGGGCGGTTGGTTATACAAGTTCGCTATCTGGGCCCTTGGATCTGACGGGTGTTCGTGGCATCGGGGAGAATGCGTTTTCATACTGTAGTGCTTTGACGAGCGTGACGATTAACAACGTTAAGGATATCACCGGTCTGGGCTTGAAAGAGGCGAAAGACCTTGTTGACAAGGCTCCTGATTCCATCATCAAGGAGAAAGTTTCCAAGGCTGAGGCTGAGGAAATCAAATCCACCCTCGAAGAAGCCGGAGCTGAAGTTGAGGTTAAATAGCTTCACTTCTCCCCTCGGATAAGGGGTTTCTTACCAGGTTTAGGGCCAGCAGCGGCCCTAAACCTTTTGTCATATTCAGTTTTTTCTAAAGGCAGAAAGAATGTCACAAAAAACTAAAGCAAAACGTATCTCTTTTGCGTCCTCCACGAATGTTCTCGATTGCCCGGACCTGCTTGAGGTCCAGTTGAAGTCGTTCAAGGACTTCTTTCAACTGGACACCACGCCCGACAACCGTCGCAACGAAGGCCTTTTCCAGGTATTCAAGGAGGTATTTCCTATTGAAGATACCCGAAACAATTATAAACTTGAGTTCATAGACTACTTCATCGAGCCCCCCAAATATACCATCGATGAGTGTCTGGAAAGGGGTGCCACCTACAGTGTGCCCCTCAAGGCAAAACTCCGCCTTTCCTGCAGCGACCCCGAACACGAAGACTTCGAGACGAAGATTCAGGATGTGTTTCTCGGGGACATCCCTTATATGACGCCCGGCGGAACCTTCATCATCAACGGTTCCGAGCGCATCATCGTGTCCCAGCTGCACCGCTCGCCCGGCGTGTTCTTCGGCCAGAGCCAGCACGCGAACGGCACCAAACTCTATTCCGCCCGTGTGATTCCCTTCAAAGGTTCCTGGATTGAGTTTGCAACGGACATCAACAATGTGATGTACGCCTACATCGACCGCAAGAAAAAGTTGCCGGTGACCACGTTGCTGCGTGCCATCGGATTCAGTTCCGATAAGGACATCATCAGCATTTACGATCTCGCGGACGAATATGAAATCACGCCCGAGAACCTCGAAGCGAACAAAGGCAGGCTTTTCGCCGCCAAAGTGCTCAAGGTCTGGACGGAGGATTTCATTGATGAAGATACGGGTGAAGTGATTCCCATCGAGCGCAGCGAAAGCATCATCGAGCGCGGCCAGGAGCTCAACGATGAGACCATCGAGAAACTGAGCGCGATGATTGCCGAAGGCAACAACGCCAATGTGACCACCATCCTCCTGCAAAAAGAGAGCAATGAGGCCAAGGAATACGAAATCATCTTCAACACCCTCAATAAAGATACGACCAACACCGAAATCGATGCGGTCAATTATATCTACAAACAACTCCGCAACTCCGAGCCCCCTGATGATGCGACGGCCCGTGAAGTAATCGAGAAGTTGTTCTTCTCCGACAAGCGGTACGACCTCGGCAAAGTGGGCCGCAACCGTTTGAACAAGAAGTTGGGCCTGGAAATCGACGAAGAAAAACGCGTACTGACCAAGACCGACATCGTGGAGATCATCAAGTACCTCATCCGCCTGATCAACGAAAAAGCGGACCTGGACGATATCGACCATCTGAGCAACCGCCGTATCCGTACGGTCGGCGAGCAGTTGGCCAACCAGTTCAGCACCGGTCTCACCCGTATGGCCCGTACCATCCGGGAGAAGATGAACGTGCGTGATTCCGAGCAGTTCGCCCCCATCGATTTGATTACGGCCAAAGGTCTTTCCTCCGTCATCAACTCCTTCTTCGGAACGAGCCAGTTGTCCCAGTTTATGGACCAGACCAACCCCCTGTCCGAGATGACCAACAAGCGGCGTCTTTCCGCTCTCGGCCCCGGCGGTCTTTCCCGTGACCGTGCCGGATTCGAGGTCCGCGACGTACACTATACGCACTACGGCCGCCTCTGCCCGATCGAGACGCCGGAAGGTCCGAACATCGGTCTGATTTCCTCGCTCTGCGTCTATGCCCGCATCAACGACCTCGGTTTCATCGAGACGCCCTACCGCAAGGTGGAGAACGGCAAGGTGGACCTGTCCGAAGCCGGCTGCAAGTTTATGAGCGCCGAAGAGGAAGAAGGTCAGATGATCGCCCTCGCCAACATCAAGATGGACAAGGATGGCAACATTCTCGACGACCGCATCCAGTGCCGTCTCGAAGCCGATTTCCCGGTGGTCACCAAGGAAGAAGTCAACTATATGGACGTTGCGCCCAACCAGTTGGCTTCCGTCGCGGCTTCCCTGATTCCTTTCCTTGAGCACGACGATGCCCACCGCGCCCTGATGGGTGCGAACATGATGCGCCAGGCGGTTCCCTTGTTGAGCCCCGAGTCGCCGATTGTGGGTACCGGTCTGGAAGAACGTGTCTGTATCGACTCCCGCACCCAGGTGATGGCCGAAAAGGATGGCGAAGTCATCTATGTGGATGCCAACGAGATTCACATCAAATACAAGCGAAGCAAAGACGAGGAATTCGTCAGTTTCACCCCGGACATTACGGTGTACAAGATGCCCATCTTCCGCCGTACCAACCAGAGCACGACCATTTTGCTCAAGCCCGTCGTCCGCAAGGGGGACAAGGTGACCAAGGGGCAGATTCTCACCGAAGGGTATGCGACCCAGGACGGCGAACTCGCCCTCGGACGCAACCTGAAAGTGGCTTTTATGCCTTGGAAGGGGTACAACTATGAGGACGCCATCGTGATTTCCGAGCGGATGATCCGCGAAGACATCCTCACCTCCGTCCACGTGGACGAGTTCCTGACCGAAGTGCGTGAGACCAAACGCGGTCCCGAAGAACTGACGGCCGACATCCCCAACATCAGCGACGATGCGACGAAAGATCTCGGCGAAGACGGTATCATCCGCATCGGCGCCCACGTCGAACCGGGTGACATTATGGTCGGTAAGATTACGCCCAAGGGCGAGAGCGAGCCTTCTC
>CAMJRT010000247.1 GCA_946408295.1 uncultured Bacteroidales bacterium | reverse complement strand
TTCGTCTTCAATGCTGATGGTATAGCGGTCGGGCAGCACCACGGTCACGCGGCAGGAGGCCTTGGCCGTACCGTCGCCCGAAGTAGCGACGACATAGGTCACGCCCGGAGCCAGGGCCGTCACCTGTCCGGTTTCATCGACGGTTACGATATCCTTGTCGAGCACGGACCAGATGATATTCTGGTTGGTGGCCTCCGCCGGAAGGACGCTGGCGGTCAGTTGGGATTCTTTGTTAATCAACAGCGTGAGTTCGGTCGGAGTGATCCGGACGCTGTCGGCCCATTTGCGCGCTTCTTGTTTCTGCTGGCAAGAAGCGAGCGTCATCAGGAGGGCTATGCCGAGTACAATCAATTTCTTCATAATCCTGTCCTCCTATTATTGTGCTTGGTAGGCGCCCGGTGTCCAGGCCGCTCCCCTGTCGTTGCCGAGCGCGTCTTTGTCGAGTGCGGAGATATTGACCAGCCAGTCGTAGAACAGATTGCCTACATCGCTGTTGCTGCGCAAAGCCGTCGTGACTTCCTCCGTAGAGAGCGGATGGAAGCCCGACAGCGTGCCGTTCCATTTCCAAATCCATTGGGCATCGTCCCAGACGAGTCCGAGAGAAACGACGCTGAATGTCTCATCCACGATATCATTGGAAGTGAATTTGACGGTCCCTGCCGCTTCCGAACCCGGATAGACCGGATTGTAAAATCCTTGCAGGATATCGCCGCCGTAGAGGGTGACGACAGCCACACGCTGCGGCGTAGCCCCGCTGGCGCCATTGTTGACATAGAGGGAATGACCGTTCCCTTCATCCAATATGATATTATTGACGAGGGTGTGTTCCATACAGCCCGAAGCGTCCCCGTCTATACGGATAACGGCATCATAGCCGCTTCCCCTGTCATAGAGATTTTCGACAAAGGTACAGTTGGAGACCATCAGGTTGCGGTTGACGGACATAACGGCCAGGTTGGCTCTTTCGTTGCTGGTATTGCCTCGGAAAGAGCAATTGTTAAACGCCATGTAGGTCCCTTTGGCGTTGTTGTAGAGGACGGTGTAACATTCGGTCTGGTCGTCGCTTCCGTTTCCTTCAAAGACGCAGGCGTTGAAGAAAAGTTCTCCCCGGTTGAGATTTTGGACATACGAGGAACCGCCCACGCCGCCCACAATGCCGTGACGGTAGCAGCGGTTGTTCAAAAATCGGCTGTGGTTGACGTGGACGCAGCCTTTGGCGATGGCGATGGCGCTACGGGAACCGGTCGTATAGTTGGTATGCAGGGCCTTGTTGTCGCGGAACAGGCAGGAGTCAATCGTGACATACGGCCGAGTGAGCGCCTCCGCCGCCTTGTTGGCCGCATCATTGACCCAGTGGTCGGAAACATAGAGCGCGGCGCCGCAAATATCGTTTCCGTTCGCCAGGTCCGCGTTTCCGGAAGTCGCATTGGGAATCGCGGAAGTGGAAGAAGCGTCCGCGAAAGTCAGTCCCTTGAGGGTGAGGTCCACCCGGTCACGCACCTGGAGAATGCGGTAACTGCCGCCCCCCGAAAGAATGGTCTCGTGGGCAAGCGGGTCGCGGGAAGTTCCGCCGCCGGCCGGATAGCCGCCCAAAATGGTAATTTTGGCGCGGTCGGTGCGGGAATCCGCATAGAAATCGAGGTTGAGTCCGTTCTGACGGGCTGCTGTACCGATTTCGTAAGTACCTTCGCTCAGATGCAGGGTGGTGTTGTTGATGCGGCCGAAATTAATCTCGTTCCATTGCGCGTCATCCACTTTGTGCAATAATTTGAAAAGCAAGGATTCATCCCCGGCGTTGGCCCAGTCCTTGCCGTTTTTCTTGCCGGCTCCGTCGGGGCTGAAATACCAGTCACGCACGCCTTTGGTATCCACGGTGCCGAAATTGAGGACCGTCCCCTGCTTGAATCCCACATAGGATTCTGCCACCCAGGCGGGCTTGTTGCCACAGGAAAAGACGATGCCTTTGCGCAGGTCGCCGGCGAAAACAGGCAGATAGTACTCTCCCGCCGTCAGGGAACGGGTGGACAGCGAAGTGCTGACCTGACTGCCGGGCGCAACCATCAGGCTGCCGTCCGCCGCGAAGGAGGCAGACAATTGACCTGCCAAAGCCGCTCCTTCCATATTGCGGACTTGCACGCCATAAGGGGCATTCTCGCTCAGCGTAAATTTGAGAAGGGCGACGGCGTGTTTGAAGGAGAAATGATATTTCGTGCTTTCCGTCTTCCCTCCTTGGGCCACGCAGATGTCCGCCCGGGCGAAATTTCCGTCCAAATCGCTGCCTGGGACCGATAGCGTCACGGTCCCGTCTGCGCTCATCGCATCCTCGGCCGCTGCAGAAGCGGGATAAACGGCACGGAACGAGTTCGCCCCCTCTGGGATGCGGGCCGGAAAACTCCCCTGCGCCCCTTCCGTCTGGCAAAACGCCAGCACGGACCCCGGTTGGTTTTTGGCATCCAGATAGAAGATGCGTATCTGGTCGCCGATGTTCCAGGAGACCTTGCCCTGCCCGGGATCGAAAGCGGTCTTCGTCTTTTCGAGCGCGCAGGAGAAAACGACCTCGCTGCCTTCTGTCGCCGGCGTAACGGCAGGCACGGAAGACGCAGGCTCCACCGCCGTCATCGTGCAGGCCGTGGAGAGCAAGGCGAGGAATAGAAGTGCTGAGATTCGCTGTTTCATTTGTTGTATCGGATTGCGAAGTAGTCCATTGTATTGTAGCCGGAGTTGTTGGCGATGGTACCGCTGTCGTAGCCCGTCGGAGTAATTTTTCCGGCTTTGTTGTTACGGGGTGTCAGGGCGATGCACAGCATATCCTGTCCGAGCACGGACGCCGGAAGCGGGAAGTCGTACACCTGGGTGCCCAGCACGCACCAGTCATAGCGGTTGGCCCAGATCATCACATCATTGACGGTAAATTGTCCGATTTCGGTCCATTGGTCCGTCTCCGTCGGATCCTGGCTGGTGGTCGAATAACTGATTTTCCAGTAACGCGGAGAGCCCATTTTCTGGGAGT
>CAMJRT010000246.1 GCA_946408295.1 uncultured Bacteroidales bacterium | reverse complement strand
CGAATTGGGAGTGTGTCTGCGAGATTACTGAAGTTCATGTTCTCGACAAGTATGGCCGCGAACTTCCTTCGGACTTCGACGAGGACCGTCTTGATCTTGAATTCGAGGTCACGGACTGGAAGTAGGCTTTTCTTATGATATCAAAACATCATAAACATTTCAAAATCAATAAAATGGCAACAAAAGTAAAGAAAGAGGAGACCAAAGACATTAGTGTCAGTCTCAACATCAAACAAATCAAGGTACACATTGTGGGTGTCGCTCCCCTCATTGTCTCCCGGTTTGATGAGAAATCTAAACAACAGATCGAAGAATCTGGAAAAGCCGACAAGGGCTTAAAGCAGGGTGGCAAAAAGAAGAATATCGCCGATCCCCAAGAACAGTACGAGAAATCCATCTACTACTTTGCGGATGGCAAGACCTATGGTTTTCCGGCGGTTGCTTTCAAGGCCGCCATGGTAACGGCGGCATATCGCACCTATGGTCGTCCGCAGACCACGACCCGCTCCGCTTTCCATATCGTTGCAGACGACCCGGCAACCGGTCTCGTCAAACTCGAAGGAAAGCCTCAGATGCGCGAGGATATGGTTCGCGTCGGTGGCATCCAGAAGGTTGCTTCTCCCCGCTACCGTGCGGAGTTTCCCGTGTGGTCTGCCACGCTCACGATTAACTTTCTCGCCGACGTAATTAGTGAAGAGGACATAGTTGGCCTCGCTAATGCCGCTGGCTTCACTTGCGGAGTCGGAGAATGGCGTCCCGAGAAATCCAACTCTGGCAGCTTCGGTCTTTTCCAGGTGGCCAATTAGAATAGTTACGGCAGTCAGGGCAACGTTCGGTTCGGTAGGGACAAGTGCGGTTTTGCGCGGCGAGGCAGGAGGGTCTGGCGCGGGTGTGTCCGTTGGGGCGTGTCGAGGTAGGGCTTGGCGGGAAAGGTATCGCGTCGTTGGGCCCGGACGGGTCAGTTAAGGTTCTGTAAGGTTTGGCAGGAAGGGTTAGGCAATGATCGGCATGGCTTGGCTCGCTCAGGTAGGGTCTGGCAGGAACGGTAAGGTCGGGTACAATATGGCGAGATAAGGCAAGGTTTGGTCGGGCCTGGTCTGGCCGGTAAGGAAAATCACTAATCACATGGAAAAAGTCGAATACAAATTCAAGGTTGACATCTACAAAGGATTGTCCGCAAAGGATGCTTACAAAGAACTGATGAGCATCCGCGAAAGCAATAACGGGCAACTCACGCCGGAGGCTGTTGTGGAAGCATCGAAGGACGAGTCCTCGTTGCTCCACCAAGTCTTTGAGTGGGATGACGAGAAGGCCGCCGTCAAGTGGCGCATCGAGCAAGCAAAACTGCTCATTAGGAACATCACCGTCACCGTTACTACCGAGAAACGCGAGGTTCGATATCGGGCCGTCGTGAACATCATTATGCCAGAGACCAACGAGAGGGTCTATCAACCCTTGCCGGAGGTTATCGCCGACAGATCGGCCTACAACGCCCTGCTCCAGCAAGCCAAAGACGAGGCACAGGACTACTTGGACCGATACTCTCAACTGTCAGAGTTGAATGGGATCAAGCGCGAAATGCTTAAACTCATTAACGGAATTTTTCCAGAAGAATAACAACATCATTTTTTACACATTATGCCGATTGTAAAATCAAATCAGAGTTTCCCGGCCCGTCCGGTCGTGATGCTCATCTATGGCGTGCCCGGTGTGGGCAAGACCAGTCTCTCCGTAACGTCCGAAAACCCAGTCCTCGTTGACTGCGACCGTGGCGCTGACCGCGCCATCATCCGCAAGGATACGCTCGTATGTTCCAAGTGGGAGGACATCATCGCGGAGAAGGAGACCTTCAAGCAGTACAAGACCGTGATCATCGACACCGCTAAGGCGGCGCTCGATGATTTCCTCGCCGACTACGCCATCCGCGTGGACGACGCCTCCAAGAAGAACAAACTCAAGATGTTCGGGTATGTGGGAGACGCTTTCAAGGCTTTCGTGGCCTACCTCCGCTCCATCAATGTGGACCTCGTGATCCTCGCGCATGCCGCCGAGGATAAGGACGGTGACGACCGTATCTTCTACCCGTCCGTCACCGGCCAGTCCAAGGACCTGGTGCAGCGCATCGCCGACCAGATCGGCTTCCTCTCCTACGGTGCCGACAACTCCCGCGTCCTTCGTTTCCAGAAGGACCATCGCATCGTGGCGAAGGACACGGCCCGCCTGGGCAATATCATCATTCCGGACGCCAACGATCCCGCTTACGCGACAGCCATGGCGAATATCATCGCCGCGACCAAGACACGCATCCAGGAACGAACCAACGCGCAGAATGAGGCCCTGGGAAACATCAAGGCTGCAGAGGAGGCCATCTCCAAGGTCGTGGATGCCGAGACCGCTACTGCGGCCCTGGGCGCTATCACGACTTGCCCCCAGGCGGACATCCCGGCCCTCAAGAAGAAACTCTCGCCGGTCCTCAAGAAGTTGAACCTCAAGTTCGACAAGGCAGCTGGTCAGTTCGTAAGTGCGGAGTAATGAAACGCATCTCCATAACCACCCTTGAAACTTATCGCAAGTTCCTGGCGGGGGACGAGTGGACCGATCAGGATGCAATGATCGCGGCCATCAAGTCCCCCTTCCTCGGGAACGAATACACCCGAATCGGAAGTGCATTCCATGCGATAGTCGAACAGGGCGAAGCCGCCATAGAGGAATTGCCGGAAATGGGCAAGTTCCGCGTGACGGTGGATGGCAAATGGCCGGTTATCTTTAACGAGGACCAGGTGGCGATGGCGCTCAAGTATCGAGACAAACTGCCTTTCGCATTCCACGAGGAATGGATAGGGCGGGAGTTCGATACCCCGTCAATGCCTATCTGGGTCCATGGCCGGGTGGATGTGCTCCACGGTATCTTTATCCGAGATATCAAGACCAAGTACAGCAAGATCAAGTTGGAGGAATACACCGAGTCCGCACAGTGGAAGTTCTACCTTGACCTTGCCGGCCTTGACACCTTCTACTTCG
>CAMJRT010000245.1 GCA_946408295.1 uncultured Bacteroidales bacterium | reverse complement strand
ACCAGCCGATTTGCGCCGCGCTCGCGGGCACGAAGCAACCGATTTGCGCCATCAATACGATAAGCGCCGTCTGGCGCAACAACGCGGATTTACCGGCCATATTCGGACCGGTCAGCAAGATAATCTGCTGGCTGGTGCTGTCGAGCACAATATCGTTGGGAATATATTCTTCGCCGCTCTCCATCAGGGTTTCGATGACCGGATGACGACCATCCTTGATCTCAATGCGACGGCCCGCATCCACGACCGGGCGGCAATAGTGGTTGGCACGGGCCAGAAAAGCGAAAGAAGACAACAAATCCAATCGGGCGAGAATCCGGCAGTTGGCCTGGATTTCCACGATTTTCGCCTGGATTTTCCCAATCAACTCATTATAAATGCCCGACTCCAACACATAAATTTTCTCTTCCGCGCCCAGAATCTGCTCCTCGTAGCGCTTGAGTTCTTCGGTAATATACCGCTCGGAACTCACCAGCGTCTGCTTGCGTACCCAATCTTCAGGAACCTTGTCCTTGTGACCGTTGCGAACCTCCAGATAGTAGCCGAAAATATTGTTGTAACCTACTTTGAGCGAAGGAATCCCGGTGCGCTCACTCTCACGCTGCTGAATGTCGAGCAGCACCTGCTTGCCTTCACGGGAGAGATGCCGCAGCGCGTCCAGTTCCTCATTCACACCCGGCGCAATGATGTCGCCTTTGCCCGGCATCGCCGCCGGATCGGTACAAAGCGTATGCAGAATCGTCCGGGACAACTCCTCGCAGTCGTGGACCTCTTCTATCATCTGTTGAATGGCCGCCACCCCGGAGTTCTGACACAGGGCCAGAATGGGGCGCAACTGTCCGAGGCCCTTGCCCAGTTGCAGGGTCGCCCGCGGCAGAATCCGGCCGGCCGCCGCCCGGGCCAACAAGCGCTCGATATCGCCCAGATCGGAAATTTTCTCGCGCAGAGACGACAAAACTTCCGGATGCGACAGAAAAAAATCCACGCAATCATAACGGGCGTCGAGTTCCTTGACATCCATAATCGGCAGGGAAAGCCAGCGGCGCAACTCCCGGGCGCCCATTGGAGAAGCGCAACGGTCCAGCACATCGACCAGGGCAACCCCGTCGCGGCCGGAAGCCGGCTGAAACACCTCCAAATTGCGCAAGGTGAACTGGTCCATCCACACATATTGCCCCTCGTCGATGCGGCTGAGGCTGCATATATTCTTCAGCCCGGCGTGGTGCGTCTGTTCCAGATAGAGAATCAGCGCGCCGGCTGCCGTCACGCCCAAGGGCTTTTTCTCGACGGCGTAGCCCCGCAGGCTGTTGGTCTGCAACTGTTTTTTCAGCCGCTCCACCGCATTGTCATAGACAAAGGCCCACTCTTCGAGGGTGGAAATATAGAAGGGCCCGGAAATGCGCTCCCGGAGCATCCTTTCGTACTCCCTCGGGAAGAGCAATTCCTTGGGAGCAAAACTGTTGATCAGCGAAACGACATATTCCGGCGAACCTTCTGAAAGTTGAAAACTGCCGGTGGAGATATCCAGGAAAGCCACCCCGTAGCGGTCATCCTTGCCCACACAGACCGCTGCAATGAAATTGTTCTCATTCTGCTTGAGCAACTGTTCATTGAGGGCGACGCCCGGAGTCACGAGTTCCGTAACGCCGCGCTTGACAATGTTTTTGGTGAGTTTCGGGTCCTCCAACTGGTCGCAGACCGCCACCTTGTGGCCAGCCAGCACCAATTTCGGCAGATAGGTCTCGATGGAATGGTACGGAAAACCGGCCATCGCCGTTTCCACGGCATTCGAGCGGCGCGTGAGCACGATGCCCAGAATCTTGCTGGCCACCACGGCATCTTCTCCGTAAGTCTCGTAGAAGTCCCCGCAACGAAACAACAACAACGCCTCCGGGTGTTGTGCCTTGACGCTGTAAAACTGCTTCATCATCGGGGTTAAAGTCTCACCTGCCGCCATAGTTTATCTGTATATCTTCGCAAAGATACAAATTTATGAAAAGTTTTAATGAAACAAATTGTTGTATTCACATTTTAATGAGGGAGGAGGCTTGGAGGCTTGGCACCGACCTTTCAACAAATCAGCGAATTACACAAAAGGACCTACCCCAAAACGAGTAGGTCCTTTTAAACATCTTATTGATTTTCAGTGGATTTAATGCCGGAGCCCGAAGACACGCCCCTCGCTCCGCCTTAGTCCTGGAACTTGGCGCAGAGGAATTCGCGGTTGAGGCGGGCGATGTGGGAGACGGTGATGTGCTTGGGGCACTCCATCTCACAGGCGCGGGTGTTGGTGCAGTTGCCGAAGCCGAGTTCGTCCATCTTGGCCACCATCGCTTTCGCACGGCGGGCGCCTTCAATCTTGCCCTGGGGCAGCAGCGCGAGGGAACTCACGCGGGCCGCGACGAAGAGCATCGCGGAACCGTTCTTACAGGTAGCCACGCAAGCGCCGCAACCGATGCAAGCCGCTGCATCCATCGACTCGTCGGCCTTCTCCTTGGCGATGGGAATCGCGTTGGCGTCGGGCACGCCGCCGGTACGGACGGAAATGAAACCGCCGGCCTGAAGAATCTTGTCGAAAGCGCCGCGGTCCACCACGAGGTCTTTGATGACCGGGAAACCGGCGCTGCGCCAAGGCTCGATGGTGATGGTGTCGCCATCTTTGAACTTGCGCATATGCAACTGGCAGGTCGTCACCTCATCGTCGGGACCGTGCGCACGGCCGTTGATATACAGGGAGCAAGCGCCGCAGATGCCTTCGCGGCAGTCGTGGTCGAAAGAGACGGGACCGCTGCTCTGGCAGCCTTTTTCCACGGCGACGGGGTCGATGCCTTCCTGCACGAGTTGCTCGTTGAGAATGTCAAGCATCTCAAGGAAAGAGGAACCCTCGGAGATATTCTTTACTTGATAGGTCTCAAAATGACCTTTGGTCTTGGCGTTTTTCTGGCGCCATACTTTCAATGTCAAATCCATCTTTCCTTAGTCTTTATAGTTACGGGTCGCAATCTTGATGTTCTCATATTTGAGCGGCTCC
>CAMJRT010000244.1 GCA_946408295.1 uncultured Bacteroidales bacterium | reverse complement strand
ACCGTTTTATTGGCCAGTTCGGCATTGAGCGCCAGACCGGAAGCATTGATATTATCATAAATGCAATCGTCCAGACGCACAGCCAGCCGGGACTTCATTGCGGAGGATTGAGGATCTATCCCAGAACCGTTCGCCCGGATTTCGCCCGCCACAATCACGTGGTGACGCTCTTCGAGGAATGGACTGATGTCCACCCGCTCCACATTCAGCGACACGTCATACGCCTCATCGTCAATATCATAATAGCCCCTCAACTGGGCCTTGCTTCCGTGAAAATCCGCATTGCCGGTCACGTCCACCCGCATCGTAGCCAAATCCAGCATCGAGGCGGCCAGTTCCGCCGTCGCCCCGAATGCGTCGGAGCGGGCGAATAATCCGTTCGATTGAATCAAGTTGGTATTCAAATCGACCCGCGCATCCCCGTTGATGGCATCGAAAGGCAAGTGCAGCGTCCCCAGATCGAGCGATAAATTTTGTACATCCAGCCGGCGGGCATCGTAGCGGTTGCCCCCTACATCCACCCGCACATTCGTAAGCAAGGTGTCGACACGGATATTCAGGCCCAAGGGGTTGAGTGCAAAATGGATATGGCTCAACTCGCCATCCGGAATATCAAAAGACAGAGGAGGGGGAGCCGGCAGCATATCGGATTGCGCGTTTTGCGCCGAGCCTGGCTGTGTCTCTTCAGGCGCTTCTCGCAGGACGATTTCCACATACGCATCCGCCAGATTCAGGCCGTGCAGCGGATACTGCCCTTTCGCAATAATGAGTCCGGGGCTGGCGGCCTGCAAACGCTTTAGAATCACATTGACGCCCACCGCCGGTATCAGCGTGCCGGAATGGAAAGTCGCCCCGTCCAGCAACAGTTGGTCCACCGCAATCGTACGGGCCAAAAAATCTGTACCCGTCGCCTGGTCGTCCTCCATTCCCTCTGCCGGGCGTTCTTTCACCCCCTCTTCAGGGCTTTCCGCTGTCGCACCACTCTCCGCGATGCTCTCAGCCCCGCTTGCCGCCTTTTCCAGACGCCCCAGCAAACGCAGGGAATGCACATAGAGCAATGTGTCCCGCCCCCGATGGCCCAGATAAAGACTGTCGATTTCTATTTGCAGCGGCAAATCCTCTTCCCCTTTGAAGGCGCGGTAAAGTTGCTTCGGGGATTGATGGAAAGGCGACAGATAAATCCTTTCCAAGTCCACATCCCAGTCAGTCCGGGCATTGACTTCCGTTACGACTCTTTGCAGTACGGCCGTGCGCGCGTCGGGTGTCACCAAAACGACCGTCACCGCACCCAGCAGCAACAGTACGCCTCCCAACACAACACACAAAGTGATGCAGGGCACCTTCCAAATGAGACTCCTTCGGCTCACGCTTGCACAAAGGTACTCCAAAAATCCAAAAACTGCAAACAAACGAAAAAATGCCTATCTTTGCAGTATAGAATGTCTCACACAATGAACTATTTCAAACAATCGGTTCTGGCGTTTTGCCTGTTTTGGGCAGCCAGCGGAACAGGCCTGGCGCAAAACCCCGTCCCGGCCGCTCAACTTCAGTACGGGAAAAACGGGAAATTTAAAATCGTTCAACTGGCCGATACACACGTGATTGCTGGAGATTCTCGCTCCGAAAGGGCGCTGAACAACATCTCCGCCATCCTGGACAGCGAAAAGCCGGATTTCGTAATTCATACCGGAGATATCCTTTACGGAGAACCGGCCGAGGAATCAGTCCGCGCCGCCCTGCAGCCTTTGGTTGAACGAGGCATTCCTTTCGCCGTAACCCTTGGAAACCACGACAGCGACTTCTCCCTGTCCCGGCAGCAGATGTACGACTTCGTCCGCAGTTTCCCCGGCAATGTAAATTCCGCCTCCAACAGTAAGTTGAGCGGATATTCCAATGATATATTGGTCCTGAACGGTCCGAAAGGAAGGTGCCGCATTTTTTATTTATTTGACAGCGGAAACCGGGATTATCCGGCCGGAGAAAAGAGTTGGGGGTACATTCACGCAGACCAAATTGCGTGGTACCGTGCCGCCAGCAATTGGTTTACTGCGCAAAACGGGGGCACTCCCATCCCTTCCCTGGCCTTTTTCCACATTCCGTTCCCCGAATATAACGAAGCGCAGCACGACAACAGCAAAAAGGCCCCTTCCATTCAGGGGAACATCGGCGAAGAGCCGGCAAGCCCCAAGGTGAATTCCGGCCTCTATCTGGCCATGCGGGAACAAGGGGATGTGCAAGGTGTCGTATGCGGCCACGACCACAACAACGACTATGCTATGCTATGGAAAGGATTTTTCTTCCTCTACGGCCGCTATAGCGGTGGCGATACGGTGTATAACGACCTCAAGCCCAATGGCGCTCGTGTCTTCGAGTTCACGGAGGGCGATGACGGTTTTCGTACCTGGATACGCCTCTGTGACGGACGCATCGAGCACGAACTGTACCTCTTCCCCGGTATGAAAAACCTCACTTCGTCCCGTTGAACCAAAGTGGACCTGATTTCGCCCACTACGCCCGCAATGCCCAAGTGGTCAGTGTGAGGGAGGTGTAAGCAGTCTCGGAAAAATATAGAGACTACTGACAGTTATCCGGGGTTTTCGTCAGTAGTCTCAGTCAAAACGGGGAGACTACTGACACTTATCTTTAAATCTTTCTGGCTTTAGGAACAAGTTTCGGGAATAATTTATATTTTTGCATTGTTGAGTCCGGGCCTCGACATAATCGATTAAATAGGGTGTATTATGCAATTTTGGCTCGTGACTACGAACCACCTTGAAGACAAGATTTGGTTCAAAGACAATGAGGATTTTGTTGCGGGGATGAATATCCCTCCGATTCTAACCGCAACGACATCGGTTCAAATCCTCTCCTTCATTTTAATGTCTAACCATGTCCATTTCGTGCTTTCATGCTCTAAGGAAGAGGCGAAGTCATTTATCAATCGCTTCAAAAAGATGTATTCCCAGCGTTATTGGAAGAAATACGGAACCAACTCGCTGCTTCGTAATAACGATGTAGATATCCGGGAACTCTTC
>CAMJRT010000243.1 GCA_946408295.1 uncultured Bacteroidales bacterium | reverse complement strand
GTCGTTGGGGAACCTATCGTCCTTGGCTCATCTTCGGTGCCATACCGTTGGGGATTATTTTCGCCCTGCTACTTTACACACCCGACTTCGGTCCAGTAGGCAAACGTATATGGGCTTACACACTCTATTTGTTGAGGATGGCCACATACACAGCTGTCAATGTGCCTTACGGATCATTACTGGGAGTAATGACTGATGATGACAACGAGAAAAATCAGTTTTCGTCCTTCCGTATGGTTGGGGCCTACGCCATGGGGTTTATTACATTGTTGTCATTCCCCTACCTGCAGAAACTGGTCGGCGGAACCGACCAGCACCATCAAGGTGCCCAGTTTGGAAGAAAATGTTTCTCTAGCGGCCATAAATGACAAAATGATAGGTTAAATTGTTTTCGCTGTAAAGTTCGCTGCGAGAAAGTTCTCTATAAATTTTTTTATCGAATGCAGGAAAGAAAGTGTCCGCATCGGGACGGGTGGTATGTACTTCGGTCAGGTACAGTTTGTCGCAGAGCGGGAGGGCCTGCCCGTAAATGCTGCCGCCGCCCATCACAAAGCATTGGTCCGGTTCGTTCACACGCCCCTCGAAAGGGGTGGATGCTGCCAGCGCGAAGGCCTCCTCCAGGGTGGAGGCGTAGAGCAGACGGGGCCGCCCGGCAGCCGGGCCAGAGCCGGCGCCGACAGGCTCGCCGGGGACTATTTCCGGCACCTTGCGCGTCAATACGATATTGAGGCGCCCCGGGAGGGGACGGCCGATGGACTCGTAGGTCTTGCGGCCCATAATGACCGGATGCCCGCTGGTCAGGCGCTTGAAGTATTTCAGATCCTCCGAAAGATGCCAGAGCAAGTCATTGTCTTTGCCCAGGGCATAATCATCCGAAATCGCGGCTATCAGACACTTTTCCATAGTTTCCTCCGGGGTTGAGCGGTTTTACACGGCTACGGGCGCGGGGATGCGCGGCCAGGGGTCGTAACCCTCCAGCGTAAAATCTTCGTATTGGAAATCGAAAATGCTCTTGACCTCCGGATTGAGTTTCATCGTCGGCAGGGGACGCGGCTCGCGGGAGAGTTGGAGGGCCACCTGCTCGAAATGGTTGCGATAGATGTGCGTGTCGCCCGTGGTGTGAACAAAATCACCCGGCTCCAGGCCGCAGACCTGCGCAATCATCATTGTCAGCAGGGCATACGACGCAATGTTGAAAGGCACGCCCAAAAACACATCCGCGCTGCGCTGGTAGAGTTGGCAGGAAAGTTTGCCCTGCGCCACATAGAACTGGAACATCGTATGGCAGGGCGGCAGGGCCATCTTGTCCACTTCCGCCACGTTCCAGGCCGACACCAGCATACGCCGCGAGTCGGGATGCCTGCGAATCAACTCGATGACATTCGAGAGTTGGTCGATGGTCCGTCCGTCCGGGGTGGGCCAGGAGCGCCACTGATGCCCGTACACCGGTCCCAATTCCCCGTTTTCATCCGCCCATTCGTCCCAGATGGATACGCCGTGGTCTTTGAGATACTTGATATTGGTGTCGCCGGCAATGAACCACAAAAGTTCGTAGATGATGCTCTTGAGGTGGACCTTCTTGGTGGTCAGCAGGGGGAATCCTTGCGAGAGGTCGAAGCGCATCTGACGGCCGAACACGCTCTGGGTGCCCACACCGGTGCGGTCTTCTTTCAGTACGCCGTTTTCGCGGATATCGCGGAGTAAATCAAGGTATTGTTTCATAGGGCTTTTCCACTTTATTGGATAGAAAAGGCAAAAATAATCGCTTGTTGGTAAATTTCGCCCGGACGGAGGACGGGGGAAGGGTACTCGGGCTTGTTGGGCGCGTCCGGGAAATTCTGGCACTCGATGGCCACCCCGTCATAGTCTTCGTACCGGTGTCCGTTCTTGCCGGCGGGGCAGCCGCTCAGCCAGTTGCCCGTGTAAATCTGCACACCCGACTGGGTGGTGGTCACTTTGACGGCAATCCCGCTCTCGGGGGCATATAACAAGGCCGCATCCTGCAACTGACCCGGCTGTGCGCCGTCAATCACCCAACAGTTGTCGTACCCTTTTCCGAAGCGGAGCGCGTCAAAGTCTGCCTTGATGTCCGCACCCAGCGTCTTGGGGGTGATGAAATCCATCGGCGTGCCGGCCACGGGAACGCTTTCGCCCAGCGGAATCAGGCTGTCGCTCGTCGGAAGCCATTCGGATGCGTTGAGCGTGAGTTCGTGGTCGAAAATGTTGCCCTTTCCTTCGCCTTTGAGGTTGAAATAGACGTGGTTGGTCAGGTTCAGAAGGGTAGGGGCGTCCGACTTGCCGCTCAAGGTGAGCGTCAGGCAGTTGTCCTCGCTCCACTCGTAACGGGCGACGACATCCACCGCACCGGGATAGCCCATTTCGCCATCCTCCGCACGGTAGAGAAACTCCACCGCTTCACCGTCGATCCGGCTCTCCCACACCTGATTCTGGAACCCTTCGGGACCGCCGTGCAGGTGGTTGGGACCATTGTTGACAGGAAGGGTGTATTCCTTGCCGTCCAGGGAGAATTTACCCAAGGCGATGCGGTTGGCGTAGCGGCCGGGAATCTTGCCGAAGCAAGGGCCATCGTAGAAATAACGGTTCGCCTCGGGATAGCCCAGCACCACATCGGTCAGATTGCCGTCCTTGTCGGGTACGACGATGGAAACGATGTTAGCACCGACGCTGCTCAATTCCACATAAGCACCGCTTTGGTTGGTGATGCGGTACAACCAGATTTCTTTGCCGTTGTTTTTCTTGCCGGGTTCCGTTCGGGAGGTTCCCCAGAGGGTCTTGGTCAGGTTCATAACAATTGGGATAATTGGTGATACATTCTGTCTTCAGGCGCGTCTTTGAGCACTACTTTTTTCTCTTTGTCCAGCAGATAGAGAGAAGGAATGGCGCGTACATCGTACAAATGGTCCGTACGGATGACGAGGTTGTGGTCGTAGCCGTTGTACCAGTTTTCGGGGTAGTAGGGCATATAATCGTACCAGCCCGTCATATCTTCGTCGATATAGACATTCACGATGGCCAGTTTCTTTGCGGCG
>CAMJRT010000242.1 GCA_946408295.1 uncultured Bacteroidales bacterium | reverse complement strand
TTTGCTATTCCGAGGCGAAAGTATCTACCCGCATAGCGGGAACATACGAGCAAGCTGAGAGAAAAGCAAATTTATTTGCTATTCCGAGGCGAAAGTATCTACCCGCATAGCGGGAACATACGAGCAAGCTGAGAGAAAAGCAAATTTATTTGCTATTCCGAGGCGAAAGTATCTACCCGCATAGCGGGAACATACGAGCAAGCCGAGAGAAAAGCAAATATATTTGAAGAAAAACGGGACTGTCCCGTTTGGCAGGATAGTCCCGTTGGAGTTTGTAAAAGGTCAAGAATTATTTCACACGCTGGCCGTAGGAGCGGTCCTGGGTGTTGACCGTGATGCGCTCGCCCTGCTGGATGAAGAGGGGAACCATAATGATGGCGCCCGTCTCGATGGTAGCCTCTTTGAGGGCGGAGGTAGAAGCGGTGTCGCCCTTGACGGCCGGCTCGGTGTAGGTCACTTCCATTTCCACATAGGTGGGAAGTTCGCAGGTAAGGCATTTCTCCTCCTCGCCGTCCACCCAGAACATCATTTCCACGTGCTGGCCTTCTTTCATCAGGTCGGCGTTCTCTACGACATCGGTACCGAGGTGAATCTGCTCGTAGGTCTCTTCGTGCATAAAGTTGAACCCGTCCTCATCCTTGTAAAGGAACTGGTAGGGACGACGCTCGACCGTAATCACGTCGATTTTCGCACCGGCCGTGAAAGTATTCTCCAGGATGCGGCCGTTCTCGAGGTTGCGGAGTTTGGTCTTGACGAAGGCAGGGCCCTTGCCGGGTTTGACGTGCTGGAACCACACGATCGAGCAGGGTTTGCCATTGTAATTCAGGAAAAGTCCGTTTTTAAAATCAGCTGTTGTTGCCATATACCTAATAATTATTAGTTAAAATCTCGTTTTTAATACTCTCCAACAACCATTTCGGGGTGGATGTCGCGCCACACACGCCTACGCGGTCTCCCTCGCGGAACCACTTTGCCTCCAGACCGTTGCCGGAAGAAAGGGCATAACTCCGGGGATTGCACGAGCGACACAGGTCGAACAGGACCTTCCCGTTGGAAGAGGATTTTCCGGACACAAAGATAATAATATCGTGTGAAATAGCAAAGTCCGCAAGCGATTTATGACGCGAAGATACCTGTTTGCAGATGGTATCGTGTACCGTCAGACGGCTTTCCCCCACCCGTTCACGCAATTTTTGGCAGAGCACATCATACTCGACCGGGCTTTTGGTGGTCTGGGAAAATATCTCTACATCGCCCCCTGAAGGGATGTCAAGCGCATCCAACTGCTCCGCACTCTCGACAATCAGGGCCTTGCCATCGGTCTGTCCCAGCAAACCCAGCACTTCGGCGTGTCCTTTTTTCCCGAAAATCAGCAGGGTCCCTTGCCGGGGTTCCAGCCGCCGCCAGGCCTCACGGATGCTTTTCTGCAGGCGAATCACCACGGGGCAGGTGCAGTCGATAAGCGGAATGCCGGCTTTCTCGGCCTCGCGATAGGTCTGCGGAGGTTCGCCGTGGGCCCGGATCAGCACGGGAGTAACGGACTCAGGGTCAGCGGTGGCGGACTCAGGGGCGACAATCGGGCGCCCGGAGAAGAGGTCGGCAAGGCGGTCGATACGCCGCAACCCCATCGCGCTCAAACGGGCCAGTTCTTCGTCGTTGTGAACGACCGCCCCCAGGGAATAAAGACTGTCGTGCGTGGAAAGATATCGTTCAGCGGTGGAAATCGCCTTGATGACACCGGCACAAAAACCGGACGAAGGGTCGATGTCCACCGTCAATTTCATCGGACAAAACGCGCTTTGAGAATGCCCTCCAGCCAGTCCATTTGCTGTTCGAAAGTCATATTTGTATTGTCGAGCACAATGGCGTCGGATGCCTGACGGAGCGGAGAGGCGACCCGGTGCGAATCGATATAGTCGCGCTGCTCAAGATTATCCAGAATCTCCTGGAATTCCACCGGTTCTCCTTTGGCAATGAGTTCATCCATCCGTCGCTGCGCCCGGACCTTCTTGTCCGCCGTCATAAAGATTTTGAGTTCGGCATCGGGAAAAACGGTCGTCCCGATATCCCGGCCGTCCATCACCACGCGACGGTTACGCGCCAATTCGTGCAGACGACGGTCCACATATCGGCGGACTTCGGGAATCGCCGCCACCGGGCTGACCAGGGCGGACACTTTCATCGAGCGGATTTGCCGCTCGATGCAGCGGGCTCCCATATAGGTCCTGACTCCCTTGCCGTGGTCTTCGAAATGCAGGTCAAGCGCATTCAAAGCGGGCACCAGTTTGTCCGTATCGATACGGTCACCGTTATACCAGCCGTTTTCCAGCACAAGCAAGGTAACGCCCCGGTACAAAGCGCCAGAATCCAAGTAAAGGAAACCCAATTCCTTGGCAATCAGTTTGGCAAACGAACTTTTTCCGGTCGAAGAATAGCCGTCGATGGCTATGATGATATCTTGGATATCTAAATCCACAAATGGGCCTGAAGATAGGCGTTGCAGGCGGTAGCCACAAAAAGGAAGATGATGAGGCTGGTCACGACGGTACCGATGACCTTGAGTCGTTTGAGCCAAATCATATTGTTCCAGCCAACGGTCTGGAACATACTCCAGAATCCGTGATTGAGATGCAGCCAGATGACGGCGAACCACAGCAGATAGAGGAGGAGCAGCCACCAGCGGCCAAAAGTCCCCGTGAGCAGTTCATAGGGGTTTTCCGCTTCGCGGCCCAGGAACTCCTGCAACTGCATCTTGGCCCAGAAATCAGAGAGATGGCAGGCAATGCCCAGCAGGACGAGCAGGCCGAGCACCAGCATATTCTTGGAGGACCAGCTGTCCGTCTTGGCCTTGCTGGACACTTCATAACGTTTGAGACCGCCGCGGGCCTTGATGTTGCCGTAAGAGAGCCAGAGCCCCCAGAGGATGTGGACCACAAAACCCAGCGCCAGCACGGGCACCATAATGGTCACGATGGGGAGGGCCATAAAATCACAACCCATCTGATACAAACCGTCGGGAGCACCGAATTTCCCGGTGAAAGAGTCAATCACCGAGAAAAAGT
>CAMJRT010000241.1 GCA_946408295.1 uncultured Bacteroidales bacterium | reverse complement strand
AAGAATCAGCGCACAAATCAAACTTAACTTTTTCATTTCAATAGATTTCTTTTAAACCAGCCCCAGCCCAACAGCCAGCGGAAAAGCAAGGGTTGCAGGGCATAGGTAATCAAAATGGTGGAAGCCATACCGATCAAGGTACATTCACCGATGGAATGGATGGCCGGATGAACCGCGAAAAGCAGGGAGCCCGTCACAGTCATCAGGGCAAAGGCCGAGAAGAGGATGGCAGCCTTGTGGCAGGTCAGCAGACGATAAGCGCCTGTCCGGTATTTGTTCAGCAACCCTTCCATCACGAAAATGCTGTAATCCACCCCGATTCCGAAAATGAAGGTGGATATCATTATATTTATAAGGTTAAACTGCAAGCCGAGCATATACATCATCCCCTGGACGACATACCAGCTCAACAGCATAGGCAGGAAGGCGATGAAGGTAATGATGACGCTGCGGAAGGTCAGCAGCAGCACGAACAACACAAAGAGGGACGACACCAGCAATACGACGTTGAAATCACTGTGAACGATTTCCACCATATCTCCCGTGTAATAGAAAGGGTCCAGGATGACCGCGCCGGGTATGGCATTGATACGGTCGTTGACGACCTTGATGTTTTCCTTATCCATCAGGGCGGAGGTCAGAATCAGCCAGCCGTTTTCAGACTGCTCTACGTAATTGCACAGAAGAGCCTCGGGAATGGCGTTGGCCTCTACAATGGAAGTCGGTTCATAGTCAGCCCGGGCCATCATCGAAAAGGTCGCGGGGATATCCATTCCGGCCGAATCGCTCCACGCATATTTGGCGTCTTCCTTTTCCAACAAACGGGAGGTCCGCCGGATGCGCTTTTCAGTCCAATATTTCTTCCAGCGGAGGATGTTGGCGGCCTGTTCATCCGAAGGGACCAGTATCATATCCGCTCCGGAATAACTGTCCACGAGTCCTTCTTGACGCAGGGAAGCCAGACACTCACCGATGCTGCGGCTCAGGTAGATGGCACTGTCCAAATCAGGAGCAACCGCCGCATAATACATCGAGCTGAATCCGCCGTTCACCTTTTCGTTATACAGACGCTCGCTGCGCAAAGTGGCCGGATCAAAATATCCGATATGATTCAAATCGCTGTCAAAAGTCACCTTGCGGGACAAGAAAATACAGACCACACAAAGCAAGGAGAAGAAAATCACGACGGGTTTGTTGCGGTCGAGCGGATAGGAATTGATGCGGTTGACCACATTGAACGCTTTTTCATTCTTCACCGCCCCGTCTTTGGTCAAGAAGTGAGGCAGGAACACCAGCGCAAAAAAAGTCGTGGCCAACAAGGCCAGGGAGGCGAAAAGGCCGAAGTCCGTAAGCAGTTCGCTGGAGGTCAGCAGCAGGCCGGCAAAGGCGCCCACCGTGGTCAGGCAGCCCAGACAAACGGGTTTGGACTGTTCCTTGAGCAACGTTTCTATATCGCTGACATATTTGTGATGCGTGAGGATATGCAGGCAGTAACTCATCGCCACGCCCAGCACGATGGCCCCGATACCCAGGGAAATGATGGACAGGCTGCCCTTGATGAGGTACATTCCGCCCATCGCAACGAGAACTCCGTAAAGAATGGGCAAGACCAAATGAAGAAGCGTACGTTTGGTCTTGAAACAAAGCAGAATAACGAAACAAATGATGAGCAGGGAAATACCCACCGAATACAACAGGTCCTTCTTGATTTGCCCCGAATTGTGGCAGCCGTTGATGGGATTGCCGTGGAAGAGGACCTCTATACCGGGATACTGCTTCTCCACTTTTTTGCCGGCCCGAATGAGCATATGGTTCAAATACCCCGCCGCCTTGGAATCCAGCGCATCGAAACCGGGGGTCAGGAAGGCCATCGCCACCGTCCCGTCCTGGGAAAAGAGGTGTCCGTCCTTGAGCGCCAGTCCGCCCGCGGAGGGCAAATCGCCGTTATACTCCCCTGCGACAAGTTTGTCAATAACCGTTTCGTCAAGCAGGCTGTCCAGTTTGGGATAAGCCTCTTCCGGGAGATAGGCCGGCAGATTCCCGATCGAGAACCACACCAGATTCATTAAGTCATCATTATCCAGGCGATACAGGCAGTTGGCAATCAATCCGTTTTCATCCCTATCGGAAATTTCCTGTACAAAAGCATCCATCGCCCGGATGAGCGTATCCCTCTGCGCCTGGGAAACCTCTTTTTCATCCCTATCTTCCACGGACTTGGGATGAATGAGAATAAAAACTTTGTCTTTGACCTTGATTTGGCTGAAGGCGATACCGCTCTTGCTGCTGTTTTCGGTCTTGGGGAGCAAAGTGGCGATGTTTTCTTCAAAACGAAGCCGGGTGCTCAAAAGGCCTCCACACAAAGCGGTGCCAATCATAAAAATGTACATCAGCGCTTTGCGCTTGGAAAAAAAGCGGTATAGACGGACGAAAGGATTCATATTTTTGGGGCAAAACTTACAACAGCCACATCAAAATTTCTGCGAATTTACAATTTTTTTTGCAAAAAAAACACTAATTTTGTACGGTTAAGTTCTACAAATTATGGTCAAATTTGAAATGGGAGGCTGCAACTCCTTCGTAAAAGATGCAGAGTACAAGGAATATGTCGGCAAGGCCCTGTCCGCCTTGTCTGTCCTGGAAAAAGAAACGGGAGCCGGAAACGACTTTCTGGGTTGGAAACACCTGCCGTCCCTGACGCTGGCCGGCCGCCTGGTCGATTCCTGCGAAGTCATTCGCAAAGACTGGCTCACCCGGGGCGTGAATCTGGTCGTGGTCATCGGCATCGGCGGTTCCTATCTGGGAGCCAAGTGCGCCGTGGAAGCCCTCAGCCATACGTTCGGACGCTCCCTTTCCGGTAAAAAAGTGGCTCCTGAAGTCGTCTTTGCCGGTAACAACCTGTCCGAAGATTACCTGTGCGAATTGATGGATCTGGTCCGCGAGCGCAATGTGGCTTGCGTCGTCATTTCCAAATCCGGCACCACCACCGAACCGGCGGTCGCTTTCCGTATCGTCAAACAATACATCGAGCAGCGTTACGGCCGCGAAGAGGCCGCACAACGCATCGTGGCCATC
>CAMJRT010000240.1 GCA_946408295.1 uncultured Bacteroidales bacterium | reverse complement strand
CGCCGACGACGGAGCATAGGCCGACAAAGCGCTGTTTCCCTTGACATGGCCGCCCCACACGAAATTGTCGAAGTGCTCGAAGAAAAGCAAATCCGCCGGCGGAGCATAATTGAAAGTAAAAGACTTGATTTCTCCGGCGGCCAGTTGCAGGGCGGGAATGTCAAATACCTGTCCTTTATGATCCATATCCGTGACCGTCAAGGTCAGGCCGGATGCATACTCGCCTTTGGACAGGACGAGATAGAAGCGCTCACCCGCTGCGGTGATAGGCACGCCTTCCCCGTCGTTGGTGCAGTTGAGGTTGACAAAATTGACTCCTTCATCCAACACATAGCCGTTTTCAATCGTGTACGAAGCCAGGCCGGCCAGATTGTTGGCGAGACTCTGCCCGACCGCCTTGTTTTCCACGTGGACGGAAGCAATCCTGGCCGAACCTTTCAGTGTGATTTCCAGAGCGGAAATTACCTCCCTAAAATCCATCCGCGCTCCGGTCGCTTCGCTGTACTCAGCATACATAGGATATGAGGCCAGTTCCTGCGCCGTTTTTCCATAAAACTGGGAGTATGGAATAATGAGATCCTTTACGGGATAGTTGGCATCGGGAAGAAACCAGAATTTCGAGCCCTGCGGATAGCAGAACATCCTATAAGTGCCGGCCACGGACTCGGGGACTTCGAGATAGACCGTACCGTCCTCTGTAACGACAGGGTAATAGACGGCGGATTTCAGATAGATTTCATCTTCGGACGAGAAGATATGGTGGACGCCCCCTATTTTGTGCCGCAAACTTTCCCTGTCTGTCCTGAGAATGAAACGGGCGACCCCTCCCACCGGCACGAGCGGCAGGACTTCCTCCTGCCCGGATCCGTCACCTTTTGCATATTCTACTTTCTTGTCTGTCGTACAGGAGCCGAACACCCCCGACAGGAAGAGAATGGCGGCGAAGATTGAAATAGATAAGCGTTTTATTCGCATAGGCAAACAAATTTTTTCCAAAAATAAACAATGGTTCAATAAGAAACACGTTTATTCCGCTATCTATTTTGCCTATCTTTTTATCTATCTTTCCGACTGTCTTTTGTTTGTGTTTCCGGAAGCTTTTGGAGAAACAACTTCTTATTCATTGACGAGATATACATCCTCTCCGTCCGCATGAAAATGCAATTTTTCCCGGGCGTACCGCTCGGCCGCATCCGTACCTTCCTGCATTTGGGAAATCCCCTCGTCCAAATCGGCAATCCTTTCTTCCAATTCTTTGATTTCCCGCTTCTGGGATTGTTCTTCCATCCATCCGGCGGCCCAGGTAAAAACGTTGTTCTTGCGAATGATCAGAAAAATGACGAAAGCCAGAATCAACAAAAACCAAAACCTTTTATGGCCGTCGTGCCACCAAGAAAACCAATTTTTCATTTCAGACCTCAGTTTGTTAGTAAATTCCAACAAAATTAACTATTTTTGTCGAAACTTACAATAATTCACAAACGATATGAAACCTACTCTTTTAGTTCTTGCGGCCGGAATGGGAAGCCGTTACGGCGGACTCAAGCAAATGGACGGCCTCGGCCCGTCGGGAGAAACCATTATCGATTATTCCATCTATGACGCCGTGAAGGCCGGATTCGGAAAAGTCGTTTATATCGTCCGCGAGTATTTCCGGGCCGATATGGAGAAAACGGTCCGTGAGAAATACAAGAATGTCAAATGCACTGACGGGAGTCCTCTCGAATTTGACTTTGTCGTCCAGGAACTGGACAAGATTCCCGCCGGATACAGCCTCAACCCCGAGCGTCAGAAACCTTGGGGCACCGCGCATGCCGTGCTGATGGGCAAAGAAGTCATCAAGGAGCCCTTCGCCGTCATCAATGGGGACGACTACTATGGCAAAGAATCTTTCCAGATTCTGGGAGACTGGCTGCGGGCCCACGAGCACTCGACCGGCTGCTACACCCTCATCGGCTTTGAACTGGACAACACCCTCTCCGAGAGCGGCGGGGTAAGCCGGGGCATCGGAACGGCCAACGCCGAAGGCATCCTCACCCATGTGGAGGAGCACCACAACATCGCCCGCGAGGCTGATGGCAAGATTTACGGCAACAATGCCAAGGGCGAGAAGGTCTGTATTCCCGACAAGGCTCTCTGTTCGATGAACATGTGGGGATTCACCCCGGATTATTTCGACAAGAGCGAAAAGATTTTCGCCGAATTCATCGAAAAGAACATCAACGAACTGAAGGCCGAGTTCTACATCCCGTACGCCATCGACTGTATGATTAAGGACGGCAGCGCCAAAACCGAATTGCTGGCCACGCCCTGCCGCTGGTTCGGCGTCACCTTCAAGGAAGACCGTCCCGGCGTCGTCGCGAAATTCCGGGAATTTGCAGACAAAGGCGTTTACCCGACCCCGCTTTACAAATAAGTCCTACGGACGCGTACGAATATGAAAAAGCGTTCCCGTACCCCCTCATTCGATCTGCTCTCGGGATTTGACTGGTTCATCCCGGGGTGGATCGATTTCATGTGGATTGGCATTATGCTGGGCGTCGGCATGGTCATTTCCGCCATCGCTGCGATTTCCCTGAGCAAAGCCGGATTCGCCCCCATCTACGTCCAGACCATCTCATATCCCCTGCTTTTCATTCCGGCTATGTTGCTGGCATCCTCACAAAGCCGACGCAATGTTTTCCGCATCGAGCCCCGTCCTTTGGACCGACCGGAGAACGGGAAAGGAATGTCCGCCCTGGTGGCCGCTGCGGGAATGCTGGGTCTTGCCTTCCTGCTGGATCCGCTCAACCTGGTTTTACCGGAACCGGACGAGAGAATCAAAGCCGCGATGAAAATGCTGGCGGACGGTCCCATTGTCATCAGCCTGCTATGCACGGCCGTCTTTGCGCCTTTTTTTGAAGAATGGCTGTTCCGGGGCATCGTGCTGCGCGGATTGCTGGGCAAGATCAAACCCTTCTGGGCCATCCTGATTTCCTCCCTGGTATTCGGGCTGTTCCACCTGAATCTCTGGCAGGCCATTCCCGCGATGCTGATGGGACTGCTCTCCGGCTCCTCAAAATCCGAGGTAAGAGACA
>CAMJRT010000239.1 GCA_946408295.1 uncultured Bacteroidales bacterium | reverse complement strand
GAAATTCGTATTCGTCAAAGAGGGAGACAATCTCCGGACTGTATTGTTCGGTCACTTTCATCTGCTCGAAGTCAATTTTTACAGGGACGTCCGTCTTGATGGTGACGAGCCGGTGGCTGAGTGCGATATGGTCCCGTGCTTCTTCGAACAAGGTTTTCTGGCGGGGCGTCAATGCATCCAGATGCGCGTAAATGTTTTCGACAGTCCCGTAGATTTTCAATAGTTTGGATGCGCTGACCTCACCAATTCCTTTAACACCGGGTACATTGTCCGAAGCGTCTCCGCAGAGGGTGAGTACTTCGATGACCTGCTCCGGAGTGTCGATGCCGTACTTCTCGCAGACTTCCTTGACCCCCAGGATTTCGTCTTCTCCTTTCTTGCCCGGTTTGTATTGGAAAATTCTCGGGCTGATGAGTTGTCCGTAGTCTTTGTCGGGGGTGACCAGATAGACGGTGAAGCCTTCTCTTTCCGCCGCTTTGGCGATGGTTCCCGCCACGTCGTCCGCCTCATACCCTTTTTCCATCAATACGGGAATGCGCAGCGCCGTGCATATTTTGCACAAGGGCTCCAATGCGTCGATAACCAGTTGCGGCGTTTCTCCCCGGTTGGCCTTGTATTCGGGGTACAGTTCGTTGCGGAAGGTGCCGCCCGCCGGGTCAAAGCACATCACCATATAGTCCGGATGCTGTTTGGTCCGCAGTTCGAACAGGTATTTGGTGAATCCGAACAAAATGGACGTATCCATACCTCTGCTGGTAATCATAGGTCTTCCGAGCAGGGCATAATACATTTTGAAAACGAGGGCGTGTCCGTCGATGATATACAGGTTCTTGTCGGTCATAATGGCTAACAGGCTTATGGCGTTATGCTTTTATGAATGGGTGGGATTTGAATTCCGCAGATAGTCGGCGGTGAATCCCTTCCCGGAACGGATCATTTCCTCGACCGTCCCGGCAAATACCAGTTCTCCGCCTTTGTCTCCTGCGTCCGGTCCCAGGTCGATGAGGTAGTCTGCGGACTTGATGACAATGGGGTTGTGCTCCACCACGATGATGCTGTGCCCTTTTTCAAGCAGGCGGTCAAAACTGATGAGCAACTTGTCGATATCGAAGAAATGCAGGCCCGTGGTCGGCTCGTCGAAGATGAAGAGGATAGGTTGTTTCTTTTCGGATTCGTCTCCCGTAATAGAAAGGAAATAAGCAAGTTTGAGCCGCTGGCTTTCACCTCCGCTAAAGGTGCTGCTCTGCTGTCCCAATTTGATATAGGACAAGCCGACATCCACCAGCGGTTGCAAGCGGCGGGCGATGCGTTGGGCGAGATCGTCCTTGTCTTCCTTGAAAAATGCGATGGCTTCTTCCACGCTCATATTGAGGATGTCGTCTACGTTCTTTTCGCGATATCGCACTTCCAGGATGTCCGGTTTGAAGCGTTTGCCGCCGCAACTCTCGCAGACCATCGTGACATCCGACATAAACTGCATACTGATTTTCACAAATCCGTCGCCCTGACATTCGGGGCAGCGGCCGCCTTCCTGGTTGAAGGAGAAGTGCGAAGGCGTGAAGCCGCTCATTTTCGCATAGGGCTGCTGGGATAGCAATTTGCGGATATCATCATAGACCTTCAAGGCGGTGACGGCGTTGGAGCGGCTGCTTTTTCCGAAAGGAGATTGGTCGACATATTCCACGCGGGTGATGCGGTCCACCGGACCTTCCAGCCCCCGGAAGGTGCCGGGCAGTTCGCCGCTTTCATTGATTCGGCGGTTCAGGGCGGGATAGAGTATGTCACCCACCAGACTGGATTTTCCGCTGCCGCTCACGCCCGTGACCACTGTCAGGCAGCCCAGCGGGAATGTCACGTCAATGTCTTTGAGGTTGTTTTGCATCGCGCCCTTGACCGTGATGGCATAGGGGCTTTTGAAACGCTTGCGTTGATAAGAACTTCGTTCTCCGCTCAGATAGGCCAAAGTCAAGGATTTCCCGCAGTCCGGTGCATCGTCCGGCGGCAGGTCGTCGGCATCCGCGGGCTTGGCGTCGGGCAGTTTTCCCTCATAGACGATTTCACCTCCGCCGTCTCCCGCCAGGGGACCCAGGTCGATGAGACGGTCGGCGGCCCGCATAATATCTTCGTCGTGTTCGACGACCAGCACGGTATTTCCTGCATCCCGCAATTGTTTGAGCACTTCGATCAGACGGGCCGTGTCACGGGCGTGCAGGCCGATGGAGGGTTCGTCCAAAATGTAAATGGAACCGACGAGAGGGCTTCCGAGGGCCCGCACGATGTTGACGCGCTGGCTTTCTCCACCACTGAGGGTGTTCGAGGCGCGGGACATCGACAGATAGCCCAGGCCGACGCGGCACAGGCATTCCAGTCGCGAGCGTACCTCGTCGAAGGCCTTTTGTACGGTCTGCCTTTCCCAATCGTCCAGTTGGACGTTTTTGATCCATTCCAGCAGATTTTCCGCGCTCAAGGCAAGCAGTTGGGCGATGTTCTTGTCGCCGACGCGGATATAGAGCGCTTCTTGCTTGAGCCGGCTTCCGTGGCAGTCCTGACAGACGGCTTTGCCCGAAAAACGGCTGAGCATATACTTGTATTGGACTTTGTATTTGTTGGATTCGACCCATTTGAAAAACTCATTGAGTCCGATAATGCGGTCTTCCCCGTCTTCCGGCGTGCCCGTTCCTTCCCAGATGATGCGTTTTTTCTCTTCGGGAATGTTGCACCAGGGCTCAAAGATGGGAATGTCGAACTCCGCCGCTTTCTCAATCAGTTTGTTCTTGAACCAGCCCATCTTTTCGCCGCGCCAAGGAGCGATGGCGCCGTCGTAGATGCTTTTGCTTTTGTCGGGGACGACGAGGTCTTCGCTGATGCCGATAATTTTTCCGTAGCCGCCGCAGGTGGGACAGGCCCCCAGCGGACTGTTGAAACTCAAAAGGTATTCATCCGGCGGGGAAAACACCATTCCGTCCGCCTCGAAACGCTTGCTGAAACGACGGCCCGGGGTGGCCAGATGACCCGCTTGCGGCCCGCTTGCGGCTTGCCGGCGTTCGCTTTCCAGCAGTACGCTCATGGCGCCTTCGCCCATTGCG
>CAMJRT010000238.1 GCA_946408295.1 uncultured Bacteroidales bacterium | reverse complement strand
TCAGGGCCAAGTGCAAGGCCATTACCAACGCCATTCAGGACGGTTTCCGCAAGGCCCCATCTCCTGAGGTCCCAGTAACGATGACCTTCAAAGGCAAGTTCTATCATCCTTTCGCGGCGCAGAAGTTTCATGAAATCCGTTCGGTTGGAAGCCGTCAAGGGCGTCGTGAAACCGGCCCGTGTACGCACCTGATTCAACGGAGCAAGCGCTTTCGAAAAATCTCCTTCCGCGACCATAGCCTCGGCTTCCGCCCGGATGAGAAGCACTTCTGCATACCGGATACAATAGTAAGTCAAATCGTTTCCTTTGAAGCCTTCCGCCTCGGTCGGGTCAAATAGTTTTCTCATATAGTAACCCGTGCTGGTCGTGGCGCCGCCATAGCCAAAACCATCCTTTGAGCCCGCCTGGATGTCGAGCACGCGTCCCTTCCAGGTCGCTCCATGGTAAAGGATGGAGGCATAAAAACGAGGCTCCCGGCCCACATAGGGATCTTTCTTCATAATCGGATCGTTCCAGTCAAAATCGCTGCCGTCCGCCATCTGGTATTGCGAGACCAACTCATCCGTAGGGCTCAACTGGGCATACCCGCCATCACCCGGGGGACAATAGAACTTGTCAAAGGAGTAGGACAGATTGGGATAGGAAAATCCGAACTCGACAATGCTCTCGGGGCTTGTACCTGTCGAACGCTTATAGAGGAACAGGTCGGCATAATTCGGCTCCAGGGAGTAAAGATTGAGGGCGTCAACGGCCTTGCACGCCTCGATGGCGGCATCCCACCGTTGGGCATAAAGCATCGCCCTGGCTTTCAACGCATACGCCGCTCCTTTGGTCAGACGTCCGGCGACAGCAGTGGTGGGGAGATGGTCTGCGGCATAGTCCAGGTCTTCGGCGATGAAATCCCAGCATTGCTCCGGCGTACAAAGGGGGTGTCCTTTCTCAGTGATGTCGGGAAGATGCCGGTGGATGACGACATAGCCGCCATAGCGGCGGGCCATTTCAAAATACACTTTGGCCCGGAACCATCTTACCTGCGCTTCCAACTCTTCCTTGAAAGCGTCAGAAAGATTGCCTGCCATGGAATGCATATTGTCAATGAAGCGGCAGCAGTCGATGGCCCACGCGTGTCCCCATTCCCAGTTGCTGAGGGCGTTCTGCTCCGGGACGATCTCTGTCGAGCCATACGCAATCATATTTTGCGTGGCAATCGGGGAATTCGGCTTCAGGATGTCGCTATATGCGTCATTCTCCACATCGGACTCATAATAACCTGATCCGATGAGGGGATAAAACATATTGGCGTACATCTGGGCGTTTGACTCATTCTTCCAGGCAATATCTTCCGGATAGTTGCTCGTAAGGATGGGATCCATGGAACAACCGGCCAGAAGAGCGGTCAGGACGAAGAAAAACGATATCTTATTGTATTTCATATCAGGTCAGATCTTGATGTTAATACCAAATTCAAATGTCCTCTGCTGGGGGTAGTAACCTTGGTTGACATCCGGCATTTCGGGGTCAAGGTAGGGAAGGGCGGAAATGGTGAAGACATTACCGGCGGTGAAGAAGAAGCGCACGGTCTCGATCTTCGCCTTTTTCAGAATTTCGGTGGGCAGGGAATATCCTATCTGCAAGGATTTGAGCCTCAGGTAAGAGCCGTCTGCCATCCAGAACGAAGACATCTTGCCTCCGTTGGAGCGGGCGGCAATGCCCAGGCGCGGGTATTTCGCATTGGGATTTTCCGGCGTCCACGCGCCTTCCACCAGATAGCGGGGCGTATTGCCGTCGAAAGCGAAGGGCCGCGTGTAGAACGTATCGTCATAGATACCTCCCCTATCCGTATAACAGCCGCAAAGCGGAACATTGCATAAAGCGGCACCCTGGAAAAACATATTGAAGTCAATCCCTTTCCAGAAAGCATTGAAGTTCAACCCGAACATCATTTCCGGCGTGCTGCTGAGGCCGATGACCGTCTGGTCCTGTCCCCAGGTAATCTGGCCGTCTTTGTTGATGTCGACCAACTTGACATCGCCCGGAAGCGTGTTGCTCCTGGAGCCGTAGGTCGGACTCCTGTTGATCTCTTCCTGGGATTGGAAGAGCCCGTCGGCGAGGAAGCCGTAATACTGGCCGATGGAATGGTTAACTTTCTTCGTGTATTCAGGAAGGTTGGGGTCTTCGGAGATCTGAAGAATCTTGTTTCTGGCCCAGGAGACATTTCCACGGATGCTATAGTTGAAGTCTCCGACACTGTGCTCGTGAGTCAGGACCAGTTCGAAACCTCGGTTGTCGTGAATTCCGTAATTAATCATATTGGGATAATAATACCCCATGGAAGGCGGATAGGAATTGGCCTGGCTCTCGATCTTGTTCTGGCAGTACATATAGAAGACATCCATCTCAAAACCGAGGAGGCCCTTCCAGAATTTTCCTTCCAGACCGATGTCATACGAGTCATTGGTCTGCCAGCGCAGATTCGGATTGATGGGCGAACTGGGGGAGATGGCGTAACTTGGCGTGTTGCCTAAATAAACCGACGGGTTGGTTCCCAGGGCCATGGTGGACAAATAGGAATAGGCATAGCCCAGGGAACGGTCACTACCCAACCGTCCGACAGATGCACGCAACTTGAGATTATCCAGCCAGGTCGTGCGTCCCTTCAGCCAAGGTTCCTCTGAAATTCTCCATCCGAACGAAACGCCGGGAAATACACCCCAGCGCGTTGCATCGGGCAGATAAGGGGTGCCATCCACCCTCAAGGTCACCTCGGCTAGGTACCTCTCATTGAAGTCGTAATTGAACCTGGCCACATAACCGGCCCGCCTGTCCGTACTATGCCCGCCCTTGACCAATGAGGGAAGTACGGATTCTCCGAAACTGATATCCATAATGTCCGTAATGGTATATCCCTCCATTCCGGCCGAAAGATTGCTGCTGTCCGTGCGGGAATATTCATAGAGGAACATTCCTTTTACGTGATGGGCTCCGAACTTGTTTTCATATTCGATGGCAGGCTGAATCGTGTACATCGCCACCTCCGTCTGCCATTGGTTGACCTGAGAGATGCCGGCGGATGAATGACGGGCCCACT
>CAMJRT010000237.1 GCA_946408295.1 uncultured Bacteroidales bacterium | reverse complement strand
AAGGTCATCTCGCAGATCGGCGCCCTGAAGCACGTCATCAAGGTCAAACGCGTCTAACCATCGAGGGGTGTGCCTGCCCCACGAAAATTGCCTTCACTTCGTTCGGCCCCTCCCATTGCAACGCAATGGGCCCCTCCCTCTTATGTTGCCGAGGGTGGCACAAATTTTCGTAGGCAGGCACACCCCTCAGCAGATTAGCGGGAGGCGTTGCGGCGGTTGAGGGCCGCCTGGAACTCTCGGGCGTTGCGGTTGTGCTCCGAGAGGGTCGATGCGAACTTATGCGTGCCGCTGAAATCCGAGTTGGCACAGAAAAACAGATAATCGTGCGGGTCCGGATTGAGGACTGCCTCAAGGCAGGCCTTCGTCGGGACTGCGATGGGTCCGGGAGGAAGGCCGGAATACTTGTAGGTATTGTACGGAGAATCTACCTGCAAATGTTTCAACAAGATGCGGTTGGGCTCGTAATCAAAGCAATAGGCCACCGTAGGGTCAGCCTGCAGCAGCATCCCTATGCGAAGGCGGTTGAGATACACGCCCGCCACCGAAGGCATCTCGGGCTCGTAATTGGTCTCTCCCTTGACGATGGAAGCCACGATGCTCACCTCTTCCTTCGTCAATCCCAGTTTTTCTGCCTTTGCGACATTCTCAGGAGTCCAGAAAGCGTCATAGGCATCCTTCTGCTTCTGCAGTATTTCCTCGACGGAAGCCGTCCAGTACATTTCGTATGTATCAGGGATGAAGAGGGAAAAGACATTGACGGAATTGAACCCGAACTTCGCCAGCAAGGCATCATCGTTCAGGGCGGAGGCGACCTCGGCGCTGTCCACCATCATCTGGTTGCCTATCTTGCGGGCTATGTCGCCCTTGCGGCGCATCGTGCCTGAAAGCACGAGCCGGGTGGGCGTCTGCCAGCCGTTGTTGAGCATCCTGGCTACATAGACACTTGAGGACGAGGGCTTCACGACATAACGGCCGGGCTGCATGTATTCTGGGACATGCTTGTCGGCGAAAGCGCGCTCCAGACTCTTGGGACGCAGGACGCCGGCAGAATCGGCTATCATCCGGAGGACCTTGTCCGCATCCATGTCCGGATACACGTAAAAAACGGCCTCCCGGCTGAAATTGGGTCTCTTGTTGTCTGAATACCATCTGAAACCCACCACACAGGCAACAGCTGCGAGGATGAGTCCCGCTATGAGCGCGATTGTAAGGAACTTTTTCATTTTCCGGGTTTTCTCAAGAGGATGGTATCGCCTTCGCGGAGCGTACGGTTGGGACTGAAGCCATTAAGCTTGCATACGGAACTCATCCGTACGGCAAACCGCTGACAGACGTCGCGGAGATTCTCTCCGTCGGCCTCGACGATATACTTATCCAGACCCTTTTCCGCCTGGGTTTTCTTCTGCTGGATATAAACTACCGTACCGGGGAGGAGCCTTTGCTCGGAACCAAGGTCGTTGATCTTGAGTATCTCCTTGGGGAAAAGGTTATAGGAAGCGGCTATGCTCGAATATGTCTCACCCTCGATGGAATAAACGAAAGGAACCCCGTTCTTGGTATATACCGGTCGAGTCAGACTGAAATGGAACTCCTCGGCTGCTGCAGGAGTGACGAGCACAGGTTCCTCGATGGCGTTCGGGGCCTCGGGGATCTCGTCAGGGATGGCCTCTGCGGCGGCGAGGCGCTCGCGGCGGGCGGCCTTGCGTGCAGCACGCGCAGCCTCGCGCTCTTCGGCCTTGGCTATCGCCCTGGCCTCCTTGGCGGCAGACTTGGACTCCTTGGCAGATGCCCTCTCCGCAGCCTTTTCGGAAGACTTCGAAGAAGACTTGCCGGAAGCCCTTGCCTCGGAAGGAGCAGACTTGGACGCAGAACCTGCCGCGCGCACAGCCTGGGCCTGAGTCATGGAATCATACTTGGAGAGTCCGTTCTCCTCGATTATCTTGATGAGCTTCTCGGGATACGACGGATCCGTGGCATAACCAGCCTTCTTGAGGCCGTATGCCCAAGACTCATAATCCTTTGTATCGAAATCGAAGAGGAACTTGTAGCGGTCCCAGTAACGGAGGAAATCGGAGTGGTCGCGGAACGACTCTTCCGCAGTATCATACACCCGGAAACACTCCCCCTTGCGGTCGTCATCCACTCGCATGGTCCTGCCCTTCCAGTCCTTGTGGCATTTGATACCGAAATGGTTATTGCCCTCGGCCGCCAAAGCAGAAAGCCCGGAACGCGACTCGAGTATGCCCTGGGCAAGGGTAATGCTGGCAGGTACGCCGCTTCGGTACATTTCGCGGACCGCGGTGGCGGCCCAACGCTCTATATAACGCTGCTGTGGAGTATCGGCCGCAGACACGAGAAGCAAAACCGCGGCCAAGACAAACGCGAGGAAGGATGCACGTCTTTTCATATGCCGTAAAGTTAGCAAATAAAGACGATTCCCTCAAATTTAGCAATCAAATCATTTTATTTCGAAATTGGGGCAATCTTGTCTGCCCAGTTACAACTAACCGATATAATAGTTTATATTTGATTCAGCAACCGATACTTCAACACTAAAATACCATTCAACCATGAGAAAAGCATTGATTCTTCTGTCCGCACTCGTACTCTTCGGGTGCACGGCCAAGGAGGAAAGCAGCCCCGTCCTCACCATCGAAGGAGGTCAGGTCCAAGGCGTTGCCGCCCCCTTGAAAGGTGTAACCGTCTATCGCGGAATCCCTTATGCAGCCGCCCCTATCGGCGATCTCCGTTGGAAAGAGCCGCAGCCTGTCACCCCTTGGAAGGGCGTGAAGGTATGCGACACCTTCGGCCATCCCGGTTTCCAGTCCGTCCACTATCCCGGAGGCTATACCACCGAGTGGGGTTACGGCAAGGAGCAGCCCTACAGCGAGGACTGCCTCTATCTCAACGTCTGGACCACGGCTCCCGGAAAGACCGACGCCAAAATGCCCGTCGCCCTCTGGATCCATGGCGGAGGCTACCGCGAAGGCTGGGGCTCCGAGCCTGAGTTCGAAGGCTCCGAGTGGGCCGCCAAAGGCGTCGTCCTCGTATCCATCAACTACCGTCTCGGCGTATTCGGCTTCCTGACCC
>CAMJRT010000236.1 GCA_946408295.1 uncultured Bacteroidales bacterium | reverse complement strand
ATCATAGGGCGAAGTTACCTCGATGCTCTTTAGTGGGAGGTTCGTGCTGCCGGCGTGCAGGCGCATCTTGACGAGCCTGCGGAAACGCTTGTTCGCCTTCACCTTTCCCACCTTCTGTGTGTGGCTGGTATAGGTGAAAAACGGCTTCTTTTTCTTACTTCTGCTCATTTCTACCAGACTAAAGTGTCCTTATTCGTTCTCCCCGCTTTCATTTCGGCAATGTGCTCTTCTGCATTCTCCATATCCTCACAAGGGGTAAGAGATGCGAATGGGCCCGTGAAAGGCCCCGTAAAGCCATCCGCGGTTCCGCGCGTTTTCACGAGATTGTCGGAAAACTCATACGAGTCTATATCGGAATCGTAGAACCCGCCCTTGGAAATGGAGGCAAAGGGGTCTTCTGCGGGATTCTCCGATGCTTTATTGTTTATTATTTTCTTCATATCCACATTCGCAACTATCTGATATCGGCCTTCACTTCTTTGAACTTGCTGAAAAACGGGTGGTGGCGATAAGCGTAGCCCGTGCCGATAGGGACGTGAAGGGTGATGTTTTGTACAGATGAATAGTCAAGATGTGAATGCCTATTATAATCAATGAAGCAATAATTTGAGAGCGGAGCCATATCTGGTTTTTCACATTTTAGAAACATCTCGCTGAGTCCCTTACAAAAACAAAAAGCCATTTCTCCGATTTTAGTGACAGTGTTGGGAATTTCTATTCTTGAGAGGCAGATACACCTACAAAAGGCTCCTCTCCCGATTTCGGTCACACCATTTGGGATCTCTATGTTCACAATATCAGAGCAACCAACGAAGGCCCAGTCGCTAATTTCAGTTACGCTATTTGGAATAATGGTTTTTGCACAGCCAACAATTAATTTATTGGTATCTTTCTCAATTATAGCGTTGCAACATCCTCGAGAATCATACTTCTGATTATTCTCTGATACAACAATACTAATACCATTACAATCACGAACGATTCCTCCACAAATGTCATAATTGGGGCCAATATATTCATTTTTGATGATTGTCACATTGTCGGGAATTTCGAACCTCGTGAACTTCTCACATCCGGCGAAGGCCGCCGCTCCGATTTCAGTTAAACTGTTTGGCATATCGATGTTCGTGAGGGCTTTGCATCCAGCGAAAGCTGCCGCTCCGATTTTAGTTACATTGTTAGGAATCTCAATATCCTCGAGGCGTAAGCAATCCATAAAGACTCCGTTACCAATTATAGTCAAACCATCTGGAATTATTATACTCTTTAAGTCGCAACAATCTCGAAATGCATCATCTCCGATTTCTGTCACATTGTTAGGGATTTCGATATGTTTAAGACCCGAATGGAAAAAGGTTCTATCCTCGATCTTAGTTATGCGATTAGACATCTCGATACTTGTAAGAGAAGTGCAATCAATGAAGGCTTCCACTCCGATTTCAGTTACGCTATTTGGAATCGCAATGCTCGCGAGGGTAGAACAGTGCGAAAAAGCCTCTTTATCAATAATCGTTATGCTATTGGGAATCTCAATGATTTTGAGAGCTTCGCAACTCCGAAAAGCTGCAACTCCGATTTCGGTTACGCTATTCGGAATCGCAATGCCCTCGAGAGCCAAACACCCCCCAAAGGTCCCCTTCCCAATTTTTTTTATGCCGTAGGGAATCTTAACATTTGATACTGGACAACACAAGAAGGCTTCATCTCCGATTTCAGTCACGCGGTATGGAATTTCTATGGTCAAAAGGCCAGACCATGCAAAAGCTTTATTCCCGATTTTTGTCACACTATTAGGAATCTCTATTCCCGATAGGCAGATGCAACCACTAAAGGCCTCTACCCCTATTTCTGTTACGCTTTTAGGGATTTCGATACTTACCAATTCTTCGCAAAAAGAAAAGGCTCCATCATCAATCTTCGTGACCCCCAATGGAATAATCGCTTTATCCCCGACAATATACTTCTTATACTCTTCTAACATTGGTATGCCGTTTTAATTCTTTGAATAATCTCAACACGCAAATGTACTGCTTTTCAAAATTAAAACAATACGTTTTACGGGCAATACGATATTGGGCCCCAGGAATTCAAACGAATAGACGGAGTTCTGTGTCACGAATGTCCTGCCCTCGTGCGGCTCGTCCAAGGACGGCCATTGGCGTTGGATCCGCATATATCCCTCCTTGCAAGTCTTCATGGCCTCGAAAGCCATTTCAGCAAGATCGCCGGTGCGAGCCTTTACGACCTCGAGCGGCGCTTCCTTCATCTTTCTTCCCCTGCACGCGTTCCTTGAATCCGAGCCAGTGCCAGCGGATGGAAAGGAGATAAGGGCGCAAGGGGAGAAGGATGCGCCAGAGGCGGGCGAGGAAGCGGGCCCAACCCGTGTTGGGATTGACCTTGCTTTCATCGGGAAGGACGATGTAGTCCACCTTCGCAATCAGGTTCTCGTAGCGGCATTTCTCTTTGCCCCGGCAGTTGCCGTCGCCCATCAGGATGACTTTCTCCCCCCGCATTTCCCAGATGCGATGAAGGATGTAATGGTCGGGCTCCACCTCTGCCAGTACAATATCTCCTTTGGCATAGGGGGCTTCCGGAAGGGAGAGTTCGACGCTGTCTATTTCTCCCCGGATGAAAGGCAGCATACTGTTGCCTTTGGTACGCAGGGTTACGTGAAAACCTTGACGGACATAGCGCTTCACTTCTCCCAGCAAGAGCGCGTTGGGAAGCGTGAGGCGACTGGTAGGTAGGGTATAATCAGGGGATAGCATCGACAATACGATTCAAAATCGTCTGTAAAGATACGCTTTTGCCGCGAAAATAACAAAAAAATATCCGGAACCTTCAAGTCACCGGATATCTGATATACATAAAAAGTAAAGTCTTACTCGTCCTGAAGCTGGAGGTGCTGGACATAGATGGCTTTCATCTTGGCCATTCTTCTTTTGACCGACGGCTTGGTGAACTCGCGGCGGGCACGCAACTCGCGGATGGCGCCGGTTTTCTCGAATTTTCTTTTGAACTTCTTGAGGGCTTTCTCAATGTTGTCGCCGTCTTTAACTTGTACAATAATCATAGCTCTGAATCACCTCCTTTT
>CAMJRT010000235.1 GCA_946408295.1 uncultured Bacteroidales bacterium | reverse complement strand
TTGATTTGCTCCAGAAAGACGCTGCGGATGATGCAGCCGCCGCGCCACAGCAGGGCGATGCGGCCGTAGTCAAGGGGCCAGCCATAGTGTTCGGCGGCTGCTTTCATCAGGGCGAAGCCTTGGGCGTACGACACCATTTTGGCGGCCAGCAAGGCTTCGTGAAGCCCTTGCAGTAGCGCTTCTTTCGCCTCGTCGTCCGGGACGGCTGACTGTTTGCGGGCATCCGGCCCCGCCAGCAGGGCGGAGGCTTTCACCCGTTCTTCTTTGCGGGCGGAGAGGTTGCGGGCGAAGACCGCTTCGGCAATCAGGGTGAGGGAGACGCCTTCGTCCAAGGCGCTGCTCACCGTCCATTTGCCGGTGCCTTTCTGTCCGGCCGTGTCGAGAATCGTGTCCAGCACATATTGCCCCTGCTCATTCTTTTTGACCAGGATGTCGCGGGTGATTTCAATCAGGTAACTGTTCAACTCGCCTTTGTTCCACTCGGCGAAGGTCCGGTGCATCTGCTCATTGCTCATCCCCAGCAGGTCGCGCATCACTTGATAGCACTCGCCAATCAGTTGGATGTCGCCGTATTCGATGCCGTTGTGGACCATTTTGACGAAATGTCCGGCCCCGTCCGGTCCCACCCAGTCGCAGCAGGGAACACCGTCGGCCGTCCGGCCATCGTCCGCCGGGACTTTCGCCGCGATGGCTTGGAAAATGGGTTGGACGGCCGGCCAGGCTGCCGCAGAGCCGCCGGGCATCATCGAGGGGCCCTTCAAGGCGCCTTCTTCGCCGCCGGATACCCCGCAGCCGACATAGAGCAGCCCCCGGGCCTCCAGTTGGGCGGTCCGCCGCTGCGTGTCCGGAAAGTGCGAATTGCCGCCGTCGATGAGGATGTCCCCTTGCGAGAGCAGGGGAGCGACCTGTCCGATGACTTCATCCACCGCCTTGCCGGCCGTGACCATCAGGAACACCTTCCGGGGGGCCTTCAGCGAGGCGACCAGGTCAGGGTAACTGTAGGCTGCGTGGAAATGCTTGTCTTTGCCCCGTCCGGCCATAAACCGTTCCGTCACTTCGGGGATATAGTTATAGACGCTGACCTGAAAGCCTTTGCTTTCCATATTGAGGGCGAGGCTCTCGCCCATCACGCCCAGTCCAATCAGGGCGATATCCGAGAGTTCTTTCATCTTTTTACGCGCGCGTTTCCTTTCCAAATACTCCAAATCTGCTCTTCGTCGGCGGGCATTGCATAGTCGGTGGGCCCGTTGACCGCGAGTACGCCGCTGGCCCATCCGAACCGGGCGCAGCGTTCCACCTCCCAGCCTTTGAGCAGGCCGTAGAGCAGGCCGCCCACGAATCCGTCGCCGCCGCCGATGCGGTCCAGCACGTGGATTTCCCTCGGAGCGATGCTGTGAACGGATGGCGTTTTGGCGTCTTCCGCGCCTTCGTTTTCGACGACCAGGGCGCCCCAGAGATGGCTGTTGCTGTCTTTCACTTCGCGCAGGGTGGTCGCCGTCAGGCTGGCCCGGGGATATTGTTCCCGCACGCGGCCCATCATCTCCAGAAAGGCCCCGGTCTTGCCGCCCAGGTCTTTCCCGCCGACTTCCGGTCCGGCCACGCCCAGACAAAGTTGGAAGTCTTCTTCGTTGCCGATGAGGATGTCGGAGAGGGAGGCGATTTCAGAGAAAATCTCCCGCAATTCTTTCTCCCGTCCTTTCCAGAACGAGGCCCGGTAGTTGAGGTCGAAACTGATGCGGGTGCCGTAGCGATGCGCCGTACGGGCCAGTTCCCGGCAGAATTCGCCGGTCTGGGGACTCAACGCGGCGATCAGGCCGCTCAGATGAATCAGCCGTACCCCTTCTTTCCCCAGAATTCTTTCCAAATCAAAATCCTGCACGGACAGCGTCTGTCCCACTTCTCCGGCCCGGTCGTTCCATACGCGGGGACCGCGCAGGCCGCTGCCGCTGTCGGCGATGTTGAACTGGTGGCGGTATCCCCACGGTCCGCCTTGCTCCATCCTGGGACCTTCCACCTCGATGCCGCGCCCGCGCAGGTCGGATTCGATGAAGCGGGCCAGCGGACTGCCGTCCACCCATTTGGTCAGCACCTTCACGGAAAGGCCCAGCGCGGCGCTGACGCTGGCCACATTGCTCTCGGCGCTCGTAGCCTGGAGCGTGAACAAACCGCCGGCGTGGACGGGATGGCCGCCCACCGGCGAGAGCCGCAGCCCCATACTGGTCGGTACCAGCAAGTCGTAGCGGCAATCGTTTTTAAAACTTATCATCTTTTACAATAGTTTTCCCAGCGCCACGACGCCCGTGTAGGAGACGACGCAGGCGAAGAGCAGCGCCAGGCACATCAGCAGGGTGAAGAGCCGGCCGGCCCGGTGTTCCCCCATCACGTCCCGGCGTTTCAGTAAAACAATCATCAGCAAGATGACCAGCGGCAATACGAAGACCAGGGTCACTTGCGAAGCGATTTGCGTGATGACGGGATTCTTTCCCAAAATGGGAATCGTCAGCCCTACGAGGGCGGCGATGCCCGTCAGAATTTTGAACAGCGGCGTTCCGGTCTGCATTTCTCCCTCGCGATAGTCGCTGATGAGTTCCGGAGCCAGCATCATGATGGGGAAGAGCGAGGACAGGCCCGCGCTCAGAAGCCCCACCACGAACAGTGCCACTGCAAAACGTCCGGCGATTGGCTGCAGTATGCCGGTTTCGGTTGTGATCTGGACAGAGGGCTGATCAGTTACACCCTGGGCTATGAAAACGCTCCCTGGTTTTTCCTGGATTCCCATCATTATGATCCCCGTGCATCACTGGCCGGGAATTGCTTCTGTTTGGAGCCGGGGGAAGAAGTATGCTTCACAGTGGCGGAGTTTTCCTATCCGGCAGAGAATGAAACAGGGCTGAATGCAGCCATCCGGAAGGTCTACAGCCTGTATCATGAGCCGCCGCGCCGCTGCCAGTCGATGGAATCTGCCGTCCGCACGATCGCAGAAGCTGTCGGAAGCACTGCCTGGCTGCCGCAGTATCAGGCTTATGCGGGTTTTGTGTTTGACAAACCGGACAGCCAGGAAGTACGCCTCATTCCATCCATCTCCTGGACAAACGGTCTCGCTGTCGCCGTT
>CAMJRT010000234.1 GCA_946408295.1 uncultured Bacteroidales bacterium | reverse complement strand
CGGGCGCCGACTCGGAAAAGAATTGTCCGTAAAAGACGCTGTCCAAGATGTTGCCGAAAGCCCCGGCCGTGATGAGCGTCAGGCCCACCAGCACGCCGGTGGGCGTGCGCGCCTCGTCTTTCGAACCGGGCTCGCCCGCGTGAATCAGTTTGCGAATCCACCAACACAAGACCCCGAACAGTCCCAGGCGGAAAACCGTCAGCAACAACTTTCCCACTTTTCCACCGAAACGGAAACCGAAAGCCATCCCCTCATTCTCCACGAAAGAGATACGGAACCACTCTCCAATCACGCAAAAACTCTCGCCAAGGGACATATTCGTCTTGACGAGAATTTTGATGATTTGGTCGACCACAACGAGCAGAATCCCCAGAATGATGAGTTTGGCGCCCGTTGAAAGTTTGATTCTACCCATTAGTTTTTGCCTTGTTTGGCGAGCATTTCCTTCGCCTCGATGGTCATTGTAGCGTTGGGAACGACTCTCAACCGTTCTTTGGGAATGAGTTTGCCCGTCACCTTGCAAATGCCGTAGGTCTTGTTCTCAATCCGTATCAGGGCCGCTTCCAGATTCTGGATGTACTTATACAGGCGCTGGGCCAGCTGGCCGTGCTCTTCTTTGGCAAGACTGGCCGCACCTTCTTCCATCGCATTGAAAGAATGAGAGGTGTCGGTAATGTCATTGTTGTCTGTTTTGCGAAGCTGATTGTATTCGGCTTTCGCGGCGGCCAGTTTCTCAAGGATCAGATCCTTGAACTCTTGGAGTTCTTCGTCGCTATAGCGGGTCGGAACCGGAGGGATGTTTTCTGTTGCCATAATCAATGATGTTTAAGAAGCAGTGGTTCTCACTACTTGGATTTGAATTTGGGTATCTCCCCACTCAACCTCGGCGGCATCGGCCGGAGCTTCTGCCATTTTTCCGAGTGTCAAAGCGGTGGACAGGGTCTGGGACATCACATAGTCCCGGTAACTGCGGAGCGAAGCCGCAATATCCTCATAGACCTCTCCGTCGGCATAAATGGCTGTCCGGATGCGGTCGGTGACCGCGAAATCCTTCTCCTTGCGGAGATTCTGGATGGGCCGGATGAGTTCGCGGGCCGTCCCTTCCTCAATGAGTTCGGGGGTGAGCGTAATGTCGAGGGCGACGGTCAGGGCGCCTTCGGAAGCCACGAGCCAGCCGGGCATATCTTCGGAATGGATCTCGTAGTCGGTCCTGGCCAGCACGACATCGCCGCCGGGCAAGCCAAGCGTATAATCGCCTTCCGCCCTTTCGATGGCGGCTATCTGCTCCTGGGACATCGTGCCGAACGCGGCGGCAATCTCTTTCATCCGCGGACCATAAATCTTGCCCAGGGTCTTGAAATTGGGCTTGATTTTTTTGGTAATGATGCCTGTGGTGTCGGCGATGAACTCGAGGCTCTTGACATTGACCTCGGCCAGAATCACCGGACGGACCGCATCCAATTGGGCTTGCAGGCGCTCGCTCAAAACAGGAACCATCAGGCGGGGGAGCGGTTTCTTGACATTGATGCCGACTTTCTTGCGAAGGGCCAGGACCATCGAACAGGTTTTCTGTGCAAGGGCCATGCGCTCTTCGAGCGCCGTGTCGATCAGGGACTCGTCGCAGGCGGGCATCCGCTCATAATGTACGTTCTTTGCGCCGGGAACGAGATCGCACCACATCCTGTCCATGAAGAAGGGGGCGATGGGGGCTGCCAGCAGGGAGACGGTCCCCAGCACCTCCCAGATGGTCCGGTAGGCGGAAAGTTTGTCGTCCGAAGCGCCGGAAGTCCAGATGCGTTTCTTGTTGAGACGGATATACCAATTGCTCAGGTCGTCGCAGACAAAGTCCTGAATCATACGGCCGGCATCGGTCACATTGTAGTCTTCGTAGCAGGCCTCCACTTTCTTGATGAGGGAATGGAGGTTGCTGATAATCCAACGGTCGAATTCGGGGCGCTGCGAGACGGGAATCGCCGGGGCGGTCGGATCGAAATCGTCGATGTTGGCGTAAACGGCGAACAAGGCGTAGGTGTTGTAGAGGGTGCCGAAGAATTTGCGGCGCACTTCCGCCACGCCCGCTTCGTCAAATTTGAGGTTGTCCCAGGGCTGGGCGTTGGTGAGCATATACCAGCGGAGGGCATCGGCGCCATATTCGTCGAGGGCCTTGAAGGGATCCACGGCGTTGCCCAGGCGCTTGCTCATCTTGTTGCCGTCCTTGTCCAGCACCAGACCGTTGGAAATGACGGTCTTGAAAGCCGGGGTTCCGGACACCATCGTATGAATGGCGTGCAGGGTGTAGAACCAGCCGCGGGTCTGGTCGACGCCTTCGGCAATGAAATCGGCGGTGCAGCCGAATTTGTCGGAGCGGATGCCGCGCAGGCCTTCCTGGGCATAGGGCATCGCGCCGGAGTCGAACCACACGTCAATCAGATCGCTTTCGCGCACCATCTTGCGGCCGCTGTCGGACACGAGGAAGATGCGGTCCACATAGGGACGGTGCAGGTCAATCTTGTCGTAATTGGCCTTGGACATGTCTTCCGGGTCGAAACCGGCGGCCTTCAGCGGGTTGGAAGCCATCATTCCGGCAGCCACCGCCCTGTCGATTTCGGCATAGAGTTCCTTGAGCGTGCCGATGCATTTTTCTTCCTTGCCGTCTTCCGTGCGCCAGATGGGCAGCGGCGTACCCCAGTAACGGCTGCGGGACAGGTTCCAGTCCTGGATGTTCTCCAGCCATTTCCCGAAACGGCCGGTACCCGTGGATTCAGGCTTCCAGTTGATGCCCTCGTTGAGGGCCATCATCTGCTCGCGCACGGCCGTGGCCTTGATGAACCAGGAGTCCAGCGGATAGTAGAGCACGGGCTTGTCGGTCCGCCAGCAATGGGGATAGGTGTGGGTGTGTTTTTCAATCTTGAACGCCTTGCCCAGGCTCTTGAACCACACGCATAGGTCGATATCAAGGGTGGGGGAATCCGGGGCAAGGGAACTGTCGTAGGCGTTCTTCACATAACGGCCGGCCCATTCCTGATAACTCGGGTCCACCCGCTCCTTTACATAGTCGGGGTCGAGATCTTCCAGGCGATAGAATCGACCCTGGAGATCCACCTGTGCCTGCGGGT
>CAMJRT010000233.1 GCA_946408295.1 uncultured Bacteroidales bacterium | reverse complement strand
TCTCGCTTTCGTGATCGAAATAGGCGCCCGCGATGGTCTTGAGGTCGCTCTGGAAGGCGATATATCCCCAGACGGGACCCCAGAGGCCCGCTCCGTAGATGGGAACGACGGTGATGCCGTTTTTGAAACGATAGACGGGCAGGCTTACTTCGGAGCCGTCCTTGATGGCGTAGTTTTGTTTTTTGAGACCGGCGACCGTCACGATTTCAGCCTTGGGGATGTCCAGCGTGCCGTTTTCTTCGCCTTGTGCATTGACGAGCCACGCTTTTTCGACATTCTCTTTATAGAAAGAAAGGATGGCGTCGTTGCCCCGGCTGTCCCATTCGGACTTGTCCGCAAAGCGGGCCGCCGTGAGAATCTGGCTGATGGTCTCCGCCTTTTCGTTGGCTTCCTGACAGGGGGCCAGCGCCTGCGAGACGAAGGCAAGAATCGCCGCGACCAACACGCAGACGACGCTCGTGTAGATCACCGTATAGAGATTGCTGTTTGTATTCATATCTTATAAGGTATTAAGCGATTTTTACTTTCTTGCGCGCCTGACGCCTGATGGAAGCCTCGATGACATAGTGGTCGATGAGCGGGGCGAAGGTGTTCATCAGCAGGATGGCGAGCATCATACCTTCGGCGTAGCCGGGGTTGAAAAGACGCACCAGCACGCATACGGCGCCGACCAGGAAGCCGTACACCCACTTGCCGCACTCCGTCTGGGCGGAGGTGACAGGGTCGGTGGCCATAAAGACGATACCGAAGAGGAAACCGCCCATCACCAACTGATACCAGCAGGGAATGTCGGTGGCGCCGCCGATGTATCCGAGCCAGCCGATGAGCAGGCCGCCCACGATGCCGGACACCATAATCTTCCAACTGGCGACGCCGGTCCAGACGATGAGGATGGCGCCCAGCAGGATGGCGATGGCGGAAGTCTCACCCACCGCGCCCGGGATGTTGCCGATAAAGAGATTCCAGAAGTTGTAGCCGTGGTCGGCGAGTCCTTGCATCGAGGCGTTGGCCAGGGGCGTCGCACCGGAAAATCCGTCCACGATGACGCCGCTGCCGCTCGCCCAGGGCATACCGCCTTCGGCCGCCTTCTGCAAACCGCCGATCCAGGCGTAGTCGCCGGACATACTGCTGGGGTAGGAGAAGAACAGGAACGCACGGGCGAGCAGCGCCGGGTTCCAGATGTTCATCCCGGTTCCGCCGAACACTTCCTTGCCGATAATGACGGCGAAGGCGGTGGCGATGGCCAGCATCCAGAGAGGAACGTCCACCGGGACAATCAGGGGCAGGATGAAGCCCGTGACGAGGTAGCCCTCGTTGACTTCGTGTCCTTTGATTTGGGCGGAAGCGAATTCAATGGACAGACCTACGATGTAGGTCACCAGATACAGGGGGATAATCTTCACCAGACCGTAACCGACAATGTTCCAGAAGCCCCAGTCTTTCAGACCGAAAGCGAGGGTGTGCTGGTAGCCGGTGTTCCAGATGGAGAAGAGGAAGGCGGGAACGAGCGCGAGGACCATAAGAATCATCACGCGCTTGATATCGACGCAGTCCCGGATGTGGGAACCCTTGCGCGTCACCGTATTGGGAACGAACATAAAGGTCTCGAAAGCGTCGAATGTGGAGTGCAGGAAGCCCAACTTGCCTCCTTTTTCGAAGGTGGGCTTGATATTGTCAACCAATTTTCTCAAAGGGTTCATAACGTGTCCTCCTGATTAAGCCATTTCTTTCAACATGAGGTCGATGCCGTCGGAAAGGATGGCCTGGATGTCAATTTTGGACGGGCAGACGAATTCGCAGAGCGCGAGGTCTTCTTCCAGCACTTCGAGGATGCCGTATTTCTCCATCTTCTCGATGTCTCCGGCCAGGCAGGCCTTGGCCAGATAGACCGGAAAGAGGTTCATCGGCAGCACCTGTCCATACACATCGCTCACGACAAATGCGCGTTCGCCGCCATGCAGGTTGGTGTCCATCTCGTATTTCTTCCAGGGGGTGAGCCAGGAAAAATAGGTTCTGGAGGTGCTGAACTGACTCATACGGACGGGTTTGGCCCAGCCGAACATTTCATATTCATTGCCTTCGAGGATGAGGCTGACCTGATTGTCTTTGAAGCCGAGGCTGCCTTCGAAGCCGACGGTCTTACCGCTGAGCAAATCGCCGCTGATGATGCGGACGCGCTCGATGGCGGAGCCGAAGAAGTCCTGAAGTTCTTTCATCTTCACGCCGGGAACGGTGTTGATGTATGCGGGGTAGAGGGCGGCGGGACCGCTGACGGCCACCTTGCGCATCATATCGAGTTTGCCCGTGAGGAAGAGTTTGCCGATGGCTGCGAGCATCATCGGGGTGATGGTCCACACCACATCACCTTTGCGGATGGGGCGCAGATGGTGAATCTGCACGCCGACATTGCCGGCGGGGTGTTTGCCTTCGAAGTAGAATTTCTGGACATTCTCCAGTTTCTCAAGCGGCGATTTCCCGTCCTTGCGATAGGAAACAACCACGCCTCTGGCGGACAGTTTCCGCACCGCGTCGATACCGGCCTGGATGTTTTTGATTTCATCCTTGCAGCAGAAGTCGATGTCCGCGGCAAGCGGGGCGGTCGAGAACGCCGACACGAAAATGGCGTCGGGCGTGTCGTCGGGGTTGGCGATGATGCCGTAGGGGCGTTGTACGAAAGAAGGCCAAAGACCGCTTTGCAATAAAGCATCCTTGACCTCCGCGGCGGAAAGGGCGTCGATGTCCTTTTTGCCGAAGTCGATGGCGGCCTGCCGGCCGTCCGTCTGGATCTGCACCTCGATCAGTTTGCGCTTCTCACCCCGGACGACGGCTTTGACCGTACCGCTGACGGGGGAGGTAAAGAGGATTTCGGGACGCTTTTTGTCTGCCAGGACGGGGGTTCCGCACAGCACGCTGTCGCCTTCTTTGACGAGCAGGCGGGGAACCATAGCCCTGAATTCGCAGCCGCTTACCGCGACCACGTCGCCGATTACCGTCCGCTCACACTGCAAGGCTGCCTGTCCCGCTACGGGAATGTCCAGACCTTTCTTTAAACGGATGTTGTTTGACATTATGAATGGCTGTTTAATAGATTTAATACCTTTTTAAAAAAGTGCCGCGAAGTTACGCATTTTTTTTGTATTTTCGCAGTCCTTATGA
>CAMJRT010000232.1 GCA_946408295.1 uncultured Bacteroidales bacterium | reverse complement strand
TGACCATCCTGTCTTCCAGCGAATGGTAGGTGATGACCACCAGCCGTCCGCCTGTCTTCAGAATGGCCGCCGCTCCCTCCAACATTTTCTCCAGACTCCGCATCTCATCATTGACTTCGATGCGCAAAGCCTGATAGACCTTTGCCAAGTATTTGTGTCCGGCTACCGCCGGCGTTATGCTTTCCAAAGCCCGGTTCAGGTCCGTCGTCGTGACAATCTCCCGCTCCTTGCGCGCCCGCTCGATGAGTTGCGCCGCTTTCCGGCTGTTTTCCACCTCTCCGTACAAGCGGAAAATTTGTTCCAGCGCCTGCGGTTCGTAGCCGTTGACGATGTCCTGTGCCGTTTTTCCGCATTCCCGGTTCATCCGCATATCCAACGGAGCCTCGAAACGGAAGGAGAACCCGCGTTCGGCCGTGTCGAACTGGTGGGACGATACCCCCAAATCCGCCAGCACCCCGTTCACGCCGTCCTGGTCGCCCTTTTCCGGCCATTCCGCTTTGACGAAGTTCTCGACGAAGCGAAAATTGTGGTGAATCAGTACGAGCCGTTCATCCTCCGGCTTATTCTGCAAGGCGTCTTCATCCCGGTCAAAGGCCATCAGCCGCCCTTTCGGGGACAGGTTTTTCAAAATCTCGCGGGAGTGTCCGCCGCCGCCGAAAGTGGCGTCCACATAAACGCCATCCCGCTCGCTTCCGACCAGTGCATCGACACTTTCTTGAAGCAGTACAGCCTTGTGGTATTCCTCCATAGGGCCCCTCCTGCTATTTATTAGACAGTGTTTCTGCCAAGGCCGCCAGTCCCTCCGCCGTCAGGCTTTCGCGTTCGAAATTCTCTTTGGACCAGATCTCGATTTTGTGGTCGTTCCCGAAAAAGACCAGTTCTTTTTGAACGCCGATGTCTTGCAACAACTTTTTCGGGATGGTGATGCGTCCGAGTTTTCCGTCCGGCTCTACGAGAGCCCGGTTGCGCATATATTCGCGCCAGAAGCGTGCGTGTTCGCGGTTGAAGAAGTTCAGGCGCGCCTTGAGTTCTTCGCTCTGCCGCTCCCACTCCTCGTAGGTGAACATTTCGAGGCAGGGCTCATAGACATCTTTCCGGACGACCAGGCGCGTGTCGGCGGCGTCCATCAGCGATTTGAAGTCGGCAGGAAAGACCACTCTTCCCTTGTCGTCCAACTTCCCGATATATTCGCCGATAAACTTGACCATCATCCGAAAACAACTTGTGTGCAAATATAGAAAAAGTTTTCCATTTTCTTACATATTTTTCCACTTTTTTACACAAAAGTTTTTGGGCGGGTCGTTGTGCTCGTTTCAGGCAATCCATACCAATCCTCGTTCTGTAGGCCTCTAACTCATAATGCTATGGATTGTCCCAATCTTAAACCAGGGGCAGTCCATACTATTCGCCCTCCAGCGTGCTTACAGGGCCTACTTCTATGGATGGCCTTCCACGCGCGGAATAGGCGATGAGTTCGAGAGGTACGCCCTTCGGGCTATCCTTCCCACGCCTTCGGCGCGGGCCCCTTCCGCTCACGAGGCCGCGGACGGCCACGCTGAAGTGAAAAGAATTGCGGGATCTCTTTTTCCGAGTCGTCCATTGGACTTGCTTCTGGACAATGCCCCAAACCGAATTGTCTCACGGGGCTCCCGTATTCTGACTCCAAGACCTTGGCCCACTGTCAAATTCGACCAGCAGGATATAATTGTCAAGCGCCTTGATATGCTTGATTCGTGGAATCATTACTACTTTAAGCAAAAAATAGTACACAAACTTGTGGTCCACAAATTTGTGTACTAAGGGTCTGCCAGGTTCAAAAAGTGGGTGTTTTTGTGTGTCTGTGTCAAGTTATTCGGTGCTGCCGACGAGGAAGTTGGCGACCATCACCATAATGAGGAGGATGGGGGCGACGTAGCGGATGATGAAGTAGAGGAGATTGAAACTCTTGCCGGGCAGGGCGAGGGTGCCTTTGTTGGTGAGTTCCGCGCGTACGTCTTTCTTGGCCAATTGCCATCCGACGAACAGGCAGCCGAACAGGCCGCAGATGGGCATCAGCAGGTTGGCGCAAAGTTGGTCGACCGCATTGAAAATGGTCAGCCCGAAAATTTTGACTTCGGCCAGCGGGCCGAAAGACAGGCTGCTCAGCGTGCCTATCACGATGGCGCCGCCCAGCACGATGCAGGCCGCTTTGATGCGCCCCATCTTCTTCTCATCCACAAAGAAGGCGATGTTCGCTTCCATCAGCGAAACCGTCGAAGTCAAGGCGGCAATGACCAGCGCGAGGAAGAAAACGATGGCGCAGATGGAGCCGCCGGGCATCTTGGCGAAAATCATCGGCATCGTATTGAAAGCCAGACCGGCTCCTTGTCCGGGGTCATAACCGAACGCGCAGGTGGCGGGCAGCATCGCCATTGAGGCGACCAAGGCGAACAGGAAGTCGAAGAAGGCCGTTTTGAAAGAAGAGGCCAGGATGTTTTCATCCTCCGCCATATAGGAACCGTAGGTAATCATCACGCCGGCACCCAGCGACATCGAATAGAAGGACTGTCCCATCGCCACGACGATGGTCTCCACACCGAAAGGCGTCGAGCCGAGATTGAACATCAGGTCCAAACCTTTGCTGGCTCCGGGCAGGGTCAACACCCATACCGTGAGACCGACGATAATCAAGAACAGGACGGGCATCATATATTTGCTGAAGCGCTCGATGCCTCCTTTCACCCCGATGACAATCACGCCGGCAGTCGCCAGAAAGAACACCAGGGTCCAGATCAGCGGAATCCAGGTGCCGGTAGAGAGGGTGGTGAACATACCGGCAATCTGCTCGTGGCTGGAGTGGGCGAACTGGAAAGTCAGGGACTTGACGAGATAATCAAGCGTCCAACCCCCTACGACGCAGTAGTAGGAGAAAATCAGGAAGGGGACTGTCAGCGTCACAATCCCGACGAGTTTCCAGACGGAACGGCGGCCGTGCTCCTTAAAGGCCCGGTAGGCATTGCTGCGGCTGAAGCGTCCGAGGATCAGTTCGCAATTCAAAATGGGAATGGACAAGAGCAACATACAGATGACGTAGCAGAGCAAGAAAGGGGCTCCGTATTTTCCTACGAGGAAAGTAAAACGCCAAATGTTTCCGAGTCCGACCGCCGAGCCTGCCGCGGCA
>CAMJRT010000231.1 GCA_946408295.1 uncultured Bacteroidales bacterium | reverse complement strand
GTTACCTGAAAATTCATCTTGCAAAGTTAATGATTTCCATTCAATATAGCAAGATGGCGTTTCCCGGAAAAGAGGGCGGGCAAGAGCGTACATCCCCGCCCCTCCCTCTTGATTATGACTCTTTCGGCAACATTACAGTATCTGGCCGGTCAGCGCTTCGTTAATCATTTCAATCTTGGCTGCGACCACTTCGCTGTCGTAATGGTCCTGACCGTCATTTCCCGTCCACTTACGGTAAGTCATCCGGCCCGCGACCTAGAGTTTCGCTCCTTTGTCGATAAAGGACAGATCGGTAATCAATCCCCCCTCCCACGCTACGACAGTGTGCCATTCTGTTTCCATAACGGGAGAGCCATCCCTTTTGGTATAGGCTCTCGAAGTAGCCAGCGAGAAGTTGGCGACCTTGCGGTCTCCGACCGTCCTTACCCGGACCATACCGACCACACCGCGCAATTCAATTTTGTTGAGTTGTTCCATTGTTCTTGAATTTTAAGTAAAACATCGTTGCGGCTGTTTCCTGCAGGGTAAGCCGGTGCAAAGGAAATGGGTTTTACGATGCGCGTCAATCGCATTTTCACAAACCGGAAAAAGTTTTTCTTTTTGGGAGCATTTTTGCATTTTTTCCGAAAAACGCGAAAAACGGAAAAAGTGTCAAAAGGTAAAAATTTAGAAAAATAAATCTTGACATTCTGGCTTTATCCAATTAACTTGTGCATCTTTGCCCGCTATGGAAGACGAGGTACTCAAAAACCGCTGTCTCGAATGTGGAGACGAGATTGCCTACGGCAAGCGCAGCGACAGCAAATTCTGCTGCCCGCATTGCCGTCAGGTCTGGCACAACCGCAACCGCAGCCACATGTACCGCATCAAAGAAAAGATTGACCGCATCCTGGACAACAACTATCAAATCCTATTGAACCTGTACGAATCGCACACCTTCAGCCTCGCGCTTCCGTTGCTGGTTGAGATGGGATTCCGGCCGGAATATGCCACTTCCGCCATCCATTCGCGGTCATCGATGATGATGAGTTGCTACGACATCAGTTACCGGATGAGCGACCAGAAAATTTTTTTCATTAAAAAAGCAAGTCACGCTCCTAAAAATGGAAGGTAAGACCTTGCACTCTCTTTCAAAATCATTATCTTTGCCCGGAAAATCATACATATACCACTATGACAAAGAAATCTTTACTTGCAATGACGCTGATGCTTTCGGCAGCCATTTCCCTCCACGCGCAGGATCTGTCCATTCCTATGACCTGGGCTGTGCAGAACCACGATGTCCGCTCGCAGGCGATGGGAGGAACCTCTTCCCTGTCCAATCAATTCGGTATGTCCGGCACCGGAAACCCCGCCGCCATCGTATTCTCCGACCACAGTTTGACCAGCCAGCGTATCGGCAGCAAGAAATCCGGAAACAAAGAGAATTTCTTCACCATCGGAGGAACGGCCGGCTGGCATTATTTCAAGCCCGGCAATACGCACTATGCCTACGCCGGTGCATCAACGCGCATAGCCATCGTCGGCATCAGCGCCAGTTACATCGCCGGATGGGCCCCCAACCAGCCCTGGTCTTCGGCATCTCCCTGCCACCAGCAAGTCAATGTCGGCGTAGGCGTCCGCATCCTTCCGTATTTATCGGTGGGTGCCAACGTCAAATACTTCTCTGAAAATACTGACGCCAGTTCAAAATTATTCGCCGGCGACATCTTTGCGATGGCCGATTACAGCGGCCTGCGCGCTACGCTCGGCGTCAGGAACCTGTCGGGGTCTTTTACCCGGGACAACGTTTCCTATAAAATGCCCTATTCCTATGTGGTGGGCCTGGGCATCAAGCAGGACCTGATCAAAATTCTCGCGTTCGAGGTCAACGGAGAATATGAATTGTTCAACTACGGCGGGAATTATGTCCATCGCGGCGGCTTGGGCGCCCATCTGCGTTTTCTGGGCTTCCTGTCCGTCAGCGGCGGTTACACCTGGGGCGGCAATTCTCCCCTTCCCACCTACGGAAGTATCGGCCTGGGCGTCGGCATCGTCAAGATTATCGAACTGGAAGCCTGCTATATGTTCAACCGGTACAACAACCTGAATATGATTGGTGCGCAATTGAGCATCAAATTCTAATCATTTCAAAGACTTCGGGCTTATGGAAACCTTGCAGGGACGGTTTTTGCGTTATGTCGCCATCGACACGCAGTCGGATGAAAGAAGCGAAAACACGCCGAGCACGGGCAAGCAACTCGTGCTGCTGGGGCTTTTGCGGGATGAATTGCAGGCGATGGGCATCGCGGCGACGATGGATGAGCGCGGCTATGTGACGGCCCGCATCCCGTCGAACTGCCCGGAGCAGCACATTCCGGCCATCGGCTTCATCGCCCACGCCGACACCTCCCCGGATGCTCCCGGCAAGGAAGTCAAGCCGCAGATTATCGAAAACTACGACGGCGGCGACATAGCCCTGAAAGGGGCTCTCGGCCTCTTCCTCAAACCCGACGAATTTCCCGAACTGCGCCAATACATCGGACAGACGCTGATTACCACGGACGGCACCACCCTGCTGGGCGCCGACGACAAGGCCGGCATCGCCGAAATTATGTACGCCGCGGAATACATCGTCACCCACCCCGGATGCAAGCACGGGGAAGTATGCATCGGATTTACGCCCGACGAAGAAATCGGACGCGGGGCTGACTATTTTGAGGTGGAGAAATTCGGCGCGCAATACGCCTATACGATAGATGGCGGAGAAATCGGCGAACTGGAGTTTGAGAATTTCAACGCAGCAGCCGCCACGGTGCGCATTCAAGGGCGCAATGTTCACCCCGGTTATGCAAAGGGTAAGATGAAAAACGCCATCCGCATCCTCGAAGAGTTTGATGCCTTGCTGCCCGCGTCAGAAAAGCCCGAGAACACGGAAGGCTACGAAGGGTTCTTTCATATCGTCTCCTTTGAAGGCAGCGTGGAAGAGGCCCGTGCGCAATACATCATCCGCGACCATTCGCTGGAGAAATTCGAGCAAAAAAAGGCGCTGATTGTTTCCTGTGCGGAAAGCATCAACGCCCGATATGGGGATGGAACGGCCCGCGTGGAGCTTCGCCATCAGTATTACAATATGCGCTCAGAAGTAGAACCACATTACTTTATCATCGAGAAAGCCATCCAG
>CAMJRT010000230.1 GCA_946408295.1 uncultured Bacteroidales bacterium | reverse complement strand
GACCTCACTGAAAGGAAAGTGAACATCTGCTTCCAGGCCCAGGGGCTTAATACAATCGTCGACGGAAAGCCGGACGCCACGGTCAAGGCGATGGTCTCGATGTTCGGGGCGTTCGCCGAGTTGGAGCGCGCCACTATCGTTGACCGTCTGCAGAGCGGCCGCCGGGTGGCTACCGAGAAGGGGGTCAGGATGGGCCGCAAGGTCGGCTATCACCTTTCCGACAAGGAGGTGCTGGCAAAGTACCCGAAAGTCGTCCGCAAACTGAAAGGGGGCTTCTCCGTGCGCGAGACGGCCAAGGTCTGCGGGGTTTCTGGATGGACGGTGCAGAAGGTCAAAGGCATTTTGGAGGCAACGAGATGAGAAGCGGTTATCCCAGAATTAGCCTTGATAATTTCTGATTCGGACCGGAGTACTCTTCTCTGTTTCCTTCCCAGTTTTCTTTACAGTGCTTTCCTTTTGTAAAGAACCGCTGTAAAGAAACCTTCGATCCGGTATTCCGGCGCGGTAAGTTGCCGTTTTAGTTAAGAAAGAACCACTTTTATCTTAAAAGACTAGTTGTGAATAATTTTCTTGGTAATTTTCTAGGTAGTTTTCTGGGTAGTTTCTGGGTAGTTTTCTAGGTAGTTTCTAGGTAGTAATTTTTCTTTCACTAGTCAAGGAATCAAGGTTCAGTTCCTAAAATATACACGAAATCAAACTTGCCAAAGACACTATTTCTACACGAATTCAAGGTTCAGGGGTAGAAATACCAATGCCTCATTGAAACATTCCGACGCAATCGGAGTATAAAATCCGTCTTTAATTTCATTCGCCTATGATACAGTTACCGGATTTGAATTACACCCTGCCTGACAAGCCTCTCTCGGAGATAACCGCCGACGACTATCCTCCCTATATGAGGGACGCCATCAAGGAAGTCGAAGAAATGTCCAAGCATCCCCACACCTACGAGGAATTCATCGCCCAGTGCCGGAGAAACCGAATGCCCCTGAAGGGCGAAGACAAGACTGCCAAGACCGAATAAAACGGCAACCATTCTACCTTGAGGAAGATTCCTCACGCGTGCACGCGCATGACGTGTTACTACAGTGAATTTTTTACACCCCTAATTGCGATTGACTTACAATCCATTATGCCCGTTTTTGGCGTTTTTTGAGAAAAGTGAATTTTTGCCCTCTTTAGCACCCTCATTACAGGCGCTGAATAAGAAAAATTTTCTTATCTTTGCGTCATCTTCTCGGCGAGAGGGTGCATTATGGCTTAGGTGCTCACTTCCGCCTTGAAGTAGCCCTTCGGATGATGAATTGCCTGAAACAGCACCGTTCCTCTCGCCGGAGGGCGATTTTATTTAGCAGCATTAGCTGCATAGTACTCAAATTGCGGACTTCTCCATAAAAACGCGATAATTTACACATTCTGACATCTCCCACGGTAGTTAAAGAAATTTTAATTACCGCACAGAGTGGCGTGAGAGGTCTATTTTTGAGGGAAAATGACTGAAAAATGAACGGGAGGCTCCAGTTTCCTGGTCTACCCCCCCCGCGGGGCAAAGGTACGAATATTATCCAAAACGCGTAAATCTAAATGAAGATTTTCCAAAAAGTTTATACCTTTGCACCGTCAGCGGCGACCCTCAGGGTGTTATTAGGGCTATGAGCGGCACGCTGGCGACGGCTTTCGTAGGAATCATTTGTACTAAAGTGGCCCGTGATTCCGTTGATGGAAGCCTTTTTTTGTGAAAAATACCTATCTTTGCAACGTCGGAAATGGAAGCCTTTGCACGTGACGGTAGGGTTACATCGGCATTCCGGCCCACACCTCTGGAGAAAGCGTCCGATTTAGACTGGCCCGCGCTTTCGTTGACAGAGGTTTTTCTTTTTGCAAGATTTCATATATCTTTGCATCATCTTCAATTTGCGAGTGTGTATGATGGCTTAGGCGCGCGCTTCCACTTTGAAGTAGTCCTTCGGACGATGGGTTGCCTGAAATACGCGCCGCCCCTCTCGCCGGAGGGCGAATTATTTAGAGACAAAGTTGGAATGATTTTGAAAATCCAATTCCTTCTTGTATCTTTGCCGCCGCAAAATTAGAAAACGCGTATGAAACAGACATTTTTATTCATTCCATCCCCCGCGCTCAGTACGATGAGAGCGCCCGGAGCGGCGATGCCTGTTTGCGCGATTCCAGAGCATCAAAAGCCGATAGAAGCATAAGGCTTCACCTGCCCGTTCCCGGGCAAACCACCTCCCAAATACAACAATAATCGCGACCGCACCACGGGCGTGCGGCAGAACGAAGCGGCATGTGCAAGGTATAAACCTTTGCCATCGTTTCAGAAAACAAGCCCGAGAACCATAAAACAGTTGAGATTATGACAACGAGAACCCTTCCTGTATTGGACTACAGCGACGCCTTCAGGATACTTCGCCTCGAAGGCGGAAACGGCACAATCGTGAATGACGCGAGCGAGCAGGTGATGCTACGCATCGAGAAGACGATGGCGCGCCTTAAGGTGATGGGAGACGACGCGAAGAGAGCCATCTGGGTGCGCGCAAAATGGTCTTCCAACAGATTGGTGTGGCTAAAAATCTCGAGCGCACACTACGAGGGCTTCCACTACTTGGTCGTGTCAGACGGCGAGGATATGTTCGTTACGCTGAAGAACAAGGAGTTTATTAGTTCTACAGAGAAGGGAGATTACGACCTTACGGCTCCGCTCCTTGCCCTTGAAAGACATGTCACCGACGTCGTGGATTGGATTTGCGATGCGCCCGAAGAGTACAACGCCTATGTAGAGAGGTATCTTCCCTATAGCAAGCGTTCAGGAGACATACCGAGGAAGGTCCTCTACGAGATAGACCCGGAGTGGGAAGACACTCGGGATTACCCGCGTTTGATTGCCGAACTGGAAGAGCTGAAGAAGCATTCTCCCACGCTTTATGACACGCAAAATCTTCGCACCTTCATATCCGTATGGTGCATCGCATTCCGTGCCCATACGAAGATGAAATACGACCTCGTGGATGACAAAGACGATGATTACCTGTTCCGTTTCGAGAAGGATAGATGGGAGAATTGCCTCCGGATGTCTGACCTGGAACTTTTTGAATACTACAACGACAAGGGAAGCCAGATAGCCGGCCTTGACCTGGATTCCCAGGAAG
>CAMJRT010000229.1 GCA_946408295.1 uncultured Bacteroidales bacterium | reverse complement strand
AAGCGTATGTAGAGGCCGATGGCTTCTTCTATTTCGGATACTTTGATGTATTCGTCCGCGTGGTGGGAACGGGCCGAGTCACCGGGCCCCATCTTGATGCAGTCCCCGTCGATGCGGATCCAGTCGGAGGTGGTGGGGGAGGAAAAGGTCTCCAGTTCCAGCGCCTGCGCCGTTTTCAGCAGGGGGGAGCCGGCGGGGGTGGCGGACGATTTGTTCTTGAGGTTGCGGGCTTTCAGTTCGCTGTTCTTGCACACCTTCTGCAACATCGCCAGAATCTCGGCATTGTCGTATTGCTCCGTCGGACGGATGTCCACCACATAACGGCAGGTGTCGGGAATCACATTGTGCGCCGTGCCTGCTTCCAGTTGCGTGACATTGAGCCGCACCTCGCCCATCAGCGGCGAAATCCGGTCGAAATGGAAGTTGCGCAAGGCTTGAATGTCGTCCAGCGCCTTGTAGAGGGCATTCACCCCTTCGCCCCGGGCGGCGTGTCCGGCTATGCCTTTCGCCGTCCCGTCAAGGACCAGCAGGCCCCGTTCCGAGGTAGCGGCCCGCATCCCGGTCGGTTCGCCCACAATGACCCAGTCGGGCAGGGGAAAGTCGGGGGAATCCCGCAGGAACCCGTCCGAAAAGAGATATTGCGTCCCGTCCGGACCCGAGCGTTCTTCCTCGCGCGAGAGGATGAGCATCAGGTTGACGGGCATTTCCTTTTTATAAAAGTAGGCGAACGTGGCCATCATCGAGACCACGCTGCCTCCGTCGTCGTTGGAACCCAGGCCCCAAATCGTGTCTTCGTCGTTGCCGGCGTCATACGGGTCGCGGGTGTAGGAGGCCGCCGGGGGGACGGTGTCCATATGCGCGTCGAGCGCCAGGGTCTTCTTTTGGGGGTCGAACTTTTCGTTGACCGCCAGGATATTGCCGCCCACCACCGCGTGCGCGATGCCCTCCTTTGTCAAGAAACTATCAATAAGAAAACACACCGCTTCCTCTTCGAACGAAAGGGACGGTGTGGCAATCATTTTCCGCAGCAACTGCAAGTATTTCTGACTATCGGGTTTCATACTATACCAATGAAATGACAGAACCGCTTTCCTTGGAAAGGTCCCGGGAGGAACGGATGATGACGCGGGCCGCTCCTTCCCGCAAGGCTTGGAAGGCGTTTTCCAGTTTCGGCAGCATTCCTTCGTCCACGATGCCTTTTTCGCGCAATTCGTGGAATCCGGCGAGGTCGATGTGGGGGATGACGCTCTCGTCGTCGTTCTTGTCCATCAACACCCCTTTCTTCTCGAAACAAAGCAGCAGCTCCGCCCGCAGGGCAATTGCCACCGAGGAGGCGATGGTGTCCGCATTGGTGTTGAGCAAATTCCCTTTCCCGTCGTGGTTGATGGCGCAGAATACGGGCGTGAGGCCCATATCCAGCAGGCTTTGCACCCTTTCCGCGTTGACGCTTTCGCCCTTCACGTCGCCCACATAGCCGTAATCCACTTTCGTCACCCCGTCGCTGAGCTTGCGCGGGGCCCGTTTGCGGGCCGTGATGACGGAGGCGTCGCAACCGGACAGGCCGATGGCGTTGCAACCGTAGCCTTGCAGCAGGGCGGTGATATGCTTGTTGCACCAGCCCGCATAGACCATCGTCACCACTTTCAAGGTGTCTTCATCCGTGACCCGCCGTCCTTCAATCTTGACGGGCGTCTGGCCGAGGGCCTGCTGGATGGACGACGCCATCACCCCGCCCCCGTGGACAAGCACTTTCGGTCCTTCCAGGGCCGCAAAGTCCTTGCAGAAGGCTTGCAGCATAGGCTCGTTATCGACGACGTTGCCGCCGATTTTGACCACCTTGATGGTGTTATGCAGACGCGTGACCCTCATTAGTAATTATCCTGTAAAAGTTTCTTGATGACCGTCTGGGCGGAAACCACGCGGTTGGCGGCTTCCGGGATGACCAGCGAAGTGGGGGCTTCGATGACCTCGTCCGTGACAATCATATTGCGGCGCACCGGCAGGCAGTGCATAAAGTAAGCGTTGTTGGTGAGGGCCATTTTCTCCTTGCTCACCGTCCAGTTGCGGTCCTGGTTGAGCACCTTGCCGTAGTGGTCGCCTTCGTAGGCCGACCAGTTCTTGGCATAGACGAAATCCGCTCCTTCGAGGGCCTCGTCCTGGTTGTGCGTCACCTTCGCCTTGCCCACGAATTCGGGGGCGAGGTCGTAGCCTTCGGGGTTGGCGATGACGAAGTCGTAATCCGTCATATTCAAGCCTTCCGCAAAGGAATTGGGCACCGCCTGGGGCAGGGCCTTGGGATGGGGCGCCCAGGTCATCACCACCTTCGGCCTGGCCGTCTTCTTGTATTCCTCGATGGTAATCATATCGGCGAAGGTCTGCAGGGGATGGCGGGTGGCCGCTTCCATACTGAACACGGGTTTGCCGGAATATCGGATGAACTGGTTGAGGATGACCTCTTCGTAATCGTCCTTCTTGCTCTCGAAACGCGCGAAGGAACGCACCCCGATCAGGTCGCAGTAGCAGCCCATCACCGGGATGGCCTCCAACAGGTGCTCGCTCTTGTCGCCGTCCATAATCACGCCGCGCTCGGTCTCCAGTTTCCAAGCTCCCTGGTTGACATCCAGGACGATGACATTCATCCCGAGGTTGAGGCCGGCTTTCTGCGTGCTCAGGCGGGTACGCAGGCTGTTGTTGAAGAATACCAGCAGCAAGGTCTTGTTTTCTCCCAGGGCCTTGTCGGCGAAGGGGTTTTCTTTGACATACTTGGCGGCGGCGAAGGCATCTTTCAAATCGCCCAGTTGGGTTACGCTTGTAAAATGTTTCATTTCGTCAATTCTTTCCAGGCTTGTACAAAAGAGGCGGCGGTCGCTTCGCTCACGCACAGGGCGGGGAGGATGCGGATGACCTTGGCACCGGCGGCTCCCGTGAAGAAACGCTTCTCGAAGAGCAGGCGGTCGCGCAGGCCTATGTATTCGTCTTTGAGTTCCAGGCCGATCATCAGGCCGCGGCCCCGGTATTCCTGAATGGCTTTGTCGCCCGCGAAGGCTTTTTTGAAATATTGGCCCACTTTCGCGGCGTTTTCAATCAGGTGTTCGTTCTCGATCACGTCCAACACGGCCAGCGCGGCGGTGCAGGCGAGGTGGTTGCCGCCGAAGGTGGTGCCGAGCATTCCGTA
>CAMJRT010000228.1 GCA_946408295.1 uncultured Bacteroidales bacterium | reverse complement strand
CGGCAAGTTGGCGGTCAATCGGAACGGCCATACGGAGGAATTGAACTTCTCCGGCTGCCGCCCCGTCAATCTGTTGCTGGATATCGAATATCACGCCGCTTATACTGATTTTGAATGATTGAGCCTATGAAAAAGATATTGCTTACCCTTTCCCTTCTTTGCGGCTTGATGGCCACCGTCTCAGCCCAGGGACTTTATCAGTTGTACGGTAGTTTCGACAACGAACAGCACTTAGATAAGACGGCTGATTATCTGACCTTGCCTCAAGGGATGAATATTGCAGTGTTGTATACGAATACGCCGCTTATCAACAGGCCCCAAAATGCGGAACTTTTGACGCAGGCCGGGCTGCTTCCTGAAACGATGGTGGGCACGCTCACCCAGAGTCATGGTTATTCGATTTCTTCCGATTATATCCAGCCCATCTGGGGGCCCTTCGGCATTACTTTCAACTGGATGGATATGACGATGACTTTCGGCAAGTGGGACACTGGTAAATTGAAGACGGGCGCCCCGTCCGAAGAAGCGACGGGAGACGCGATGATGTTCAGTTGGGGTATCGGCATTATGCCGACCTTCGGCGTGAATTTCGGCAATGCCTCTCTTCGCATTTACGGCGGTATCAAAGGCTATCTCACGTTCTTTGACGGACCGAACGGATATCCGCTCAACTCGTCGGACGAGAAGAAACGCTCGTCTATCGGCAGTTTCGCTTTCGCCAATTTCATCGCCGGCGCCGACCTGCTGGTCACCAAGCACTTCGGTTTCCGCTTTACCTATCAGTGGGGATGGACCCAGCGGATGAAAAAGGCATTCTATGAGGGGGGCGCTTCGGAAAAATCCCAAGCCATAAAGGATACCTACAATCCCAACGGCTGGACGAAGGATATGTACAACCCCCGCTACGACTTCCTGTCCGCAGGTATCCTGATCAACTTCGACTTTTAGGCGTCTTATTCCGACATCTTGGCCGCGATGCCGGCCTGAAGCCCGCGAAGTTCTGCAATGCCGCGCATACGGCCGTAGAAGGAGTAACCGGGATTGGTGTGACGCCCCAAATCGTCGCACATCTGGTGTCCGTGGTCCGGTCGGCAGAAAATCCGAAATTTCCGTCGTTGCATCACATCCAAGAGGACTTCCATCATAGCCGGCATATCGACGTCTCCTTCCAGATGGTTGTCTTCGTAATAATTTCCCAGGGCATCGCGGCGTGTGCTCCGAAGATGCACGAAATCCGTGCGGTCGCCGAACTCACGCAGCATAGCGACAGGATCGTTGTCTTCCCGGATACCGAAAGAACCGGTGCATAGGCAGAGCCCGTTGGAGGGGTTGGGGACCGCTTCGACCAGCGCGCGGAAGTCTGCCGCAGTGGATAGGATGCGGGGCAGGCCGAAGAGGGGAATGGGCGGGTCGTCGGGATGAATGACCATCCGCACGCCCACTTCGTCTGCCACCGGACAGATCTCGCGCAGGAAATCAATCAGATGGCTCCGCAGGGTGTCGGCCGTCATACCCTCATAGCGCTTCAGTTCGGCGCGGAACTGATCAAGGGTGAAACTTTCCTCACTTCCGGGAAGTCCGGCGATAATGGTGCGCGTCAATTTTTCCTTTTCTTCGGATGGCATACTGTCATAGCGCGTGCGGGCGATGGCAATTTCTTCGGCGGAATATTCGGAAAACGCTTCCGGCCGCTTCAGGATGAAAAGATCGAAAGCCATCAGGGCCGCCCGTTCAAAGCGCAGGCAGCGCGAGCCATCCGGCAAGAGGTACTCGAGGTCCGTGCGTGTCCAGTCCAGCACCGGCATAAAATTATAGGTGATGCAGAAAATTCCGCAGGATGCCAGGTTGCGTATGCTCTGTTTGTAATTTTCCACATAGTCACGCCATTGGCCCGTCTGCGTCTTGATATGCTCGTGAACCGGCACGCTTTCTACAACACTCCAGATCAAGCCTGCGTCAGCGACCATCTGCTGCCGCTTGCGGATTTCCTCCACCGGCCACACTTCGCCGTTGGGAATGTGATGCAGGGCGGTGACGATATCTGTAATGCCTGCCTGGCGGATGAAAGCCAGACTTACCGGGTCGGAAGGTCCGTACCAGCGGAAACTTTCTCTCATTTTATACATAGATGCAACTTATTTGGAAACGTTTTGACCTGTCAGATGCTGAACGACTCAAAACCGCCGTCAACGATGGAAATGGTCCCCGTTACGGCCGCCGAAGCGTCGCTGGCGAGGTAGTGTAGGGTGCCCATAAGTTCTTCCGGCCGGAGGAAACGGCCGAAGGGGGTGTGGGCCAGGATGGATTTTGATCGGGGGGTCAGGGAGCCGTCCTCGTTGATGAGCAAGGCACGGTTCTGTTTGGACAGGATAAATCCGGGCGCGATGCCGTTGACACGCAGGCCGTCGCCGAATTTTAGTGCCAGTTCGCCTGCTAGGTATTTGGTCCAGTTGGCCACTGCCGACTTGGCGGCTCCGTAGCCGGCTACACGGGTGAGGGGGCGGAAGGAACTCTCTGAACAGAAATTGATGATGGAGCCTTTCTTGTTATCCGCCATCACCCTGGCGAAGACGAGTGTTGGAACGATGGTCCCGAACAGATTCAGGTCGACCACCTTGCGGACAGCGTCCACATCTAAATCAAAAATGGTCTTGTCTGGTGGAACGGTGGCTGCCGGCATATTGCCGCCTGCTGCATTGAGCAGGACGTCGATGGTGCCGTAAGCAGCGAGAATAGCCCGGCAGTTCTCTTCCAGGGTCGCTTTGTTTGTCACATCCGTGGCGAGAAACATCGCTTCACCGGCCGCCCTGATTCCGGCAACGATGGTTTCCGCCTGAGCGGCGGAATGGTCCCGGGCCAGTAGTACGACCCGTGCTCCCTGGTCGGCAAAATAGTGGACAATGCTTTCTCCTAAAACGCCACAGGCTCCCGTGACGATGACGACCTTGTCCTTGAGTGAAAAAAGTTGGTTTTCCATAAGCAATACTGTGTTCGTGCACAAAAGTACGGATTTGTTTTTGATTTGACAAAAAATATTACGATATTTGTCCGTGGTAAGTGAATTCAAGAGAATGGCAAAGCGTATCAAAATTAAAGAAATAGCGCAATTGGCCGGTGTCTCTGCCGGTACGGTGGACCGCATCTTGCATAACCGGGGCAATGTGTCCCGGGAAAAAGCGCGGGCCGTG
>CAMJRT010000227.1 GCA_946408295.1 uncultured Bacteroidales bacterium | reverse complement strand
CGCCGCGCAGGTCTGCGGCTCGCAAGTCGTCATTCCCGCGCGTCTGGCGGCCTTTATGCAGGGAAAAGCGGAGAAGACGCCCCTTTCCCAGAATTATTCTGCGTTTAAAAATTATTTAATACAGCAACGATGAAAGTAGCGATTGTAGGCGCCAGCGGCGCCGTAGGCCAGGAATTCCTGAGAGTACTGGCAGAAAGAAAATTCCCGATGGACGAGCTCGTGCTCTTCGGGTCTTCCCGCAGCGCGGGTCGCAAGTATCAATTTGAAGGCAAGGAGTATGAAGTGAAACTGCTCCAGCACAACGACGATTTCAAAGACGTCGATATCGCCTTCACCTCCGCCGGAGCAGGTACTTCCAAAGAATTTGCCGAGACCATCACGAAATATGGGGCTATTATGATTGACAATTCGAGCGCCTTCCGTATGGACGCCGATGTGCCCCTCGTCGTACCCGAAGCCAATGCGGCCGATGCGCTGGTGCGTCCCCGCGGCATCATCGCCAACCCCAACTGCACGACCATCCAGATGGTCGTCGCGCTGATGGCCATCGAAAAGATTTCCCATATCAAACGTGTTCACGCCTCCACCTACCAGGCCGCCAGCGGCGCCGGCGCCCAGGCGATGGCCGAACTCTTCGAGCAATACCGTCAGGTACTCGCCGGGGAGCCCGTCAAAGTGGAGAAATTCGCCTACCAGCTCGCCTTCAACCTCATTCCCCAGATTGATGTGTTCACTGAGAACGGATACACCAAAGAGGAAATGAAGATGTTCAACGAGACCAAAAAGATTATGCACAGCGACATTCTCGTGAGCGCTACCTGCGTGCGCGTTCCCGCCCTCCGCAACCATTCCCAGAGCCTCTGGGTGGAGACGGAGCAGCCCGTGAGCGTAGAACAGGCCCGTGAAGCGTTTGCCAACGGTGAAGGCCTCGTGCTGATGGACAACCCCGAAAAGAAGGAGTATCCGATGCCCCTCTTCCTGGAGGGCAAAGACCCCGTCTATGTGGGCCGTATCCGCAAAGATCTCACCAACGACAACGCCCTGGCGTTCTGGATTGTCGGCGATCAGATCAAGAAAGGCGCCGCCCTCAATGCCGTGCAGATTGCCGAATACCTTATCAGCCAGAAATAAGCAGAACCTTAACTTCAAGAAAAGATGCTCAAAATTTCCGAAAAGACTGCGGCGATGCCCGCATCCGCCATCCGCAAACTCGTTCCGTTCTCCGAAGCGGCCGAAGCAGCCGGGACCCAGGTGTACCATCTCAATGTCGGCGCCCCTGACATCAAGTCTCCGGACTGCGCCGTCAACGCCATTATGGAGAAGTGCAAATCGATGCACCACCTTTCCTACACCAACTCTGCGGGCTTGTTGGAATTGCGTAAAGGATTGATAGAGAAATATTATAACAAAGTTGGTATAAAACTGAATTTGAGCGAAATCATTGTCGAGGTCGCCGGTAGCGAGGCTTTTGCCTGCGCGATGCAGATTGCCGCCGACCGTGGGGACGAAATCATCGTCGTGGAGCCTTTCTACACCAACTACAACACGTTCGCCTTTCTCAATGGCATCACGCTGAAAGCGGTGGCGACGGATATCCGCGAAGGTTTCAAGGTGCCGGACATCTCCGAGTTCGAGAAATTGCTCACTCCCAAGACCAAGGCGGTGCTGCTCTGCAACCCCTGCAACCCTTCGGGAAAACTGTTCACCAAAGAGGAAATGCTGGCCATCGGTGACTTTTGCCGGCGTCACGACTTGTTCCTGATTTCGGATGAGGTCTATCGTGAGTTCTGCTATACGGACGAGCCGTACTTCTCCGCGATGAACATTCCGGGCTGCGAACAGAATGTGATTTTGGTGGACTCCGTGTCGAAGCGCTACAACCTCTGCGGCGCCCGCATCGGCATCATCGCCTCCCACAACAAGGATGTGATGGCGGCCGCGATGAAACTCGCCCAGTCCCGTCTCTGCCCGCCGGTCCTCGGCCAGTACGCCACCATCGGTGCGCTGGATACGCCGGCGAGTTATTTCGAAGAGGTCCGCACGGAGTACATCGCCCGTCGCGACTGCGCCATCCAGGCTTTGAATGAAATGCCGGGTGTATTTACCCCTTGCCCGATGGGTGCCTTTTACACCGTGGCAGAACTGCCGATTGACGATGCCGAGAAGTTTGCCAAATGGCTGCTCACCGAGTTCCGCATCGACAATGAGACGGTGATGGTCACGCCGGCCAAGTCCTTCTACCGCACTCCCGGCGTCGGCGCCAACCACGTCCGCATCGCCTATGTGCTCGAAGTACCCAAACTCCGCCGCGCGATGCACATCCTCGCCGAAGCCCTCAAAGTCTATCCCGGCCGCACCAACTAAGCGGATCCCGCCTGACGGCCTGATGCGTTCCCAATAAAAGATGCCTCGTCTTCCCGGCTAGGCAACTTTTGTTTTCACTTCAACCACTTTCGACGTTACAAATACACGCCCCTGCCAATTGGTCATCATGGACAATCGCTACAAAGACAAGAACCTCAGGGTCTCCATCGGAGCCGACTAATGCCAGAAACCATCTTTTGTCGCGTTGTATAATGGGCTAAAAATATCAAAAATCGATGATTTTAGCCCACTATCTGAGAAGATTTGGCCTTCCTTGAGTGAAAAACGACCTCAGTACACCTTGATGATTTCGTTGAGGGAGGTGGTGTAAAGGGGGGAGCAGTGCTCGCGGCGTATGCCTTCGGCGTAGTGGCCTTTGCGTTGGACGGCAAGACGAAGATCGCCCAGACGGGGGTCGCCGTGGGCGCGGTCCATCAGGACGGAAAGTACGGCTTCTTTTTCGCGCAGGACGGGATCTCCTTCGTCGAAAAGCACCTGCGAGGCTTCCTCCTGCGGAATAATGTCGTGAACGATGACCCCGGCCTTTTTGTAGAGCACATCGGGACGATAGATGCTTTTCAGGGCCTGCAGGGCGGCGCCGATGATTTCCTGATTGCTGTTCTCGGCACGGGGCAGGCAGAGGGTGGCGGAAGGATAGTACTGCTGCAAGTCTTCGCGGAAACGGTTGGTCCAGATGAATGTGGTTACTTTGCGGGCGACGGTACCTTCCAAGCGGAGTTTATGGGCACAGGAAGCGGCAAAGTCGGACACGCGTTCTCGAAGCTCCTCGTAGCCGGTGAGCATCTGCGCGAAACTGCGGGAGGTGCAGATGCTTTTGC
>CAMJRT010000226.1 GCA_946408295.1 uncultured Bacteroidales bacterium | reverse complement strand
ATCCTTTCGGAATCGCATCCGTTCCCTTGGACAAATGCGTGCGCTTGCACTCTTCCAGCGGAACGACCGGCAACCCGACGGTCGTCCTGCATTCCGCCAAGGACTTGCACGAGTGGGCCAACGCCCTGGCCCGCAGTCTTTGGATGGTCGGCTGCCGTCCCGATGATGTGTTCCAGAACACCTCCGGCTATGGGATGTTCACCGGCGGCCTGGGCTTTCAGTATGCCGCCGAATTGCTGGGAATGCTGACGGTGCCCGCCGGCGCCGGCAACACCTTGCGCCAGTTGAAATTCTTTACGGATTTCGGGACGACGGTGGTACACGCCATTCCGTCCTACGCCGCCCGCTTGTACGAGGTGATGTGCCAGCAGGGGATTGACCCGCGCCGCGACACCCGACTCAAAATTATGGCCATCGGCGCCGAACCGCATTCGGAAGATACCCGCAAGCGAATTGAAGAAATGCTTGGGGTAAAGGCTTATAATTCATTTGGTATGAGTGAAATGTGCGGGCCCGGCGTGGCCTTTGAATGTAAAGAACAGAATGGGATGCACATCTGGGAGGACTACTACATTGTGGAGATTGTCGACCCCGAAACGCTCGAACCCGTTCCGGAAGGAGAAGTGGGAGAATTGGTCCTCACGACCCTCAATCGCGAAGCGATGCCCTTGCTCCGTTACCGTACCCGCGACCTCACGCGCATCCTCCCCGGCAAGTGCCCTTGCGGACGCGAACACAAGCGCCTGGACCGGATGAAAGGCCGCAGCGACGATATGATTATTCTCAAGGGCGTCAACATCTTCCCGATTCAGATAGAGACCATCCTGGCACAATACAAAGATTTGGCCTCCGACTTCTTGATTACGCTGAATACGGTGGAGGATAACGACGATATGACGGTGGAAGTGGAATTGTCCGAACTGGCCAATGTGGACGATTATGCCTATCTGCAGAACCTGAGCAAGGATATCACCCGCAAACTGCGCGATGAGATCCTGGTGACTCCGAAAGTGAAACTGCTGCCGAAGGGGGCGCTTCCTCGTTCCGAAGGCAAGGCCGTCCGTGTCAAGGATTTGCGTAAAAAGTATTGAAAAAGCGAGAAACCGACAAATAGTTCAAGTTATGACCGTACAACAGATATCCGTATTTTTGGAGAATAAGTCCGGGAGTCTGGCCAAGGTATTCCGTACCCTCTCCGACGCCGGCATCCAACTTATTACCTCCACTTTGGCCGATACGGCCGACTATGGCGTATGCCGCATCCTTTGCGATAATCCGGAAAAGGCTTATTCCGTGCTTTCCAAGGAGGGTTTTTCCGTCACCAAGACGGAAGTGTTTGCCATCGTACTCGATGACCAGCCCGGCCGCGCTGCCGATGCCGTCGCCTGTTTTGCCGAAGGAGGCATCAGCATTTCCTATCTTTATTCCTTCCTCTATGAAGGCAAAGGCGTGCTGATTTTCCGTACCTCCGACATCGAAAAGGCCGCCGCGCTCATCGCGGAGAAAGGTCTTTCGGAAGCGAAACTATAAACGCTCGGCGAGGAACCCAAAACGCCGTACGGGCGCTATCAGGGTTTCCGGAGCACGGGACCGTGCTCGGATTCGGCGACGGCCTGTTTCCAGGTCTTGGTATATTCCGGATGGATGATGAGGACGGGTCTGCCTTCGCCGTACTTGCTGTGCTTGAAACTGCCATCCTCTTTTTGTGTCTTGACATTGCCGTCCATAAACTTGACGAGCAGAAGTTCTTCCAACTTGACCCACGCCTGGAATTGCTTCTGGGCCGTACCGACGCTGTAGGCGGTCATTTCCTTGCGTGCCTTGCGTACTTGTCCTTTCCCGACCAGGGCGGCCAGTTTGGCGTCTTGTGCGGGGATGGCGTTGAACATCTGTTCCTTTTCAAAGGCATCGATGGCCCGGCGCACGGTAGGGGACATCACATTGTACATTTTGTAACAAGCGTTGGCCACGCGGTTGCACATCCAGAACTGGGAAGTGGCGGAGTAATGCAGCAGGTCGCCGTTGCCCTCGCGCAGGCACTCCGGCACCTTTTCGCTGCTGACATAGATGGGCGTGAGGTAGGAGGTGGCGCTGTCGTCCGTACCGAACCATACCAAGGCGCCCACGGCGTCAGGCAGCCATCCGCGGGCCTGGGCGACGAACCAGAATCCGGTCTGCTGGGTGGCGATGGCCCGCTCATTGATGTAGGTCTTTCCGTCCCAAGTAAACTCCATCGGCCGCCAGCGGTAGGGGAGGGCGTTGCCGCCCGCTCCGATGTCGCAGGTCATATCCAGCGGAGTACCCTCGAAGTGGTCGCGCATCGCATCCGCCACATCCTTGGGCGTGAGTTTGCGGGAGGGCTTGACGAACAGCGGCATCTCGCCTTTCGTGTCGTGCCCCAGGATGTATTCGTGCCATTCGGAGGCGGGACGATGAATTTCTGCGCCATTCTCTTCCCAGGTAAATTGCCCGTCACAGAGGATATTGAAGGCGGCCCAGGCCCGGGCGTCGCAGAAACGGGCGCCGCCGAAATCCAGCGGATTGTAGGCCTCGCGGAAAGAGAATGCTTCATCGGCTCCGCTGAACCATCCTTTTTCCCGGGCAAAAGAAATTACATCGGGGGCGTAGAGGCAGTTTTCGGGGTCATTCAACGGAAAGCGCGTGATGCGGCATTGGTTGGCGTGGGAACAAATGTAGCCGTCGGGAATGCGCCGGGCCACCCATACGATGCCTTTGTGGTCGGGGCCTTTTCCGACAAGGTCCATTACCCAGGCCTCATTCGGGTCGGCGATGGAGAAACTCTCGCCCTCGGAGGGGTAGCCGTAGCGGTTGGCCAGCGAAACGATGGTGTCAATGGCGGCCCGGGCAGTCGCCGCGCGTTGCAGCGTTACATAAATCAGCGAGCCATAGTCCATTACGCCGTTTGTGTCCACTTGTTCTTCCCGTCCGCCCCAGGTCGTCTCTCCGATGATAAGTTGGCACTCGTTCATATTGCCCATCGTCTGGTAAGTCTTGGCTATCTGTGCGATGTCTCCCAACGGTTTGTTGGTGTCCCAATCCCGGATGGCCAGCCGGCTGCCCGCCTTGTGTTTGGCGGCGGGATGGAAATACAATTCACCGTACAACTGATGCGAGTCGGCGGTGTAAGCAATCATACAGGAACCGTCCGCGCTTGCTCCCTTCGTTACAATCACATTCGAGCAGGCATTC
>CAMJRT010000225.1 GCA_946408295.1 uncultured Bacteroidales bacterium | reverse complement strand
GATATCCTTGCGGGTGTAGCCCACGATGGTGGGGTTGCCCGTAGTGCCGGTGGAGGCGTGGATGCGGATGATTTCGCTCTGGGGCGCCGCCTGCAGACCGAAGGGATAATTGTCCCGCAAGTCTTGTTTGGTCGTAAAAGGCAGTTTGACAATGTCATCGATGGTCTGGATATCTCCGGGTTCAATGCCCATTTCCTGCATTTTATGACGATAGAAAGGAACATTGTGATAGACATAGTCCACCACTTTGTGCAAGCGTTTGCCCTGGAGTTCCCTTTTCTGCTCCTCGGGCATACATTCTTTGATAGGATTCCAAATCATCGTTTTATTTTGTTAAATGGTCTTTTTCAAAAGCCGCCATCCGCTCTTCCAACACGGGGTACAATTCCTCCCGCATCCGGCTCACGCAAGCGCGCACGCCCTCCCGGCGGCTGCCGGTGGTGGACAGGCTGATACTGCTCACGCCGTAATACATCAGTTCGACAACCAGTTGGTTGCCCGTCAATCCGGGATAGCCCAGGGTGTAGAAGAATCCATCCCCCACCTGGGCGGTAACATCGCGGTCATACACGACGCTGAAGCCGTGACGGGTAAAAATCTCTTTCATCCGGGCGGCCCGGCGCTCGTATTCGCGGGTGTCTTCCACAAAATTGATGATGCCGTCGCAAGCGAGATCGAGCATCTTGGCGTAGCCGTATTGGGTGGTGGCCGTACAGCCGCTGGTAATCATATACAGGATGGAAGCGGTCAGCGTCACGCCGAACACGCCCGCATCTTTGTAGCGCGCGGCGAGGGCGGGATACTGCTTCTCATACAAAGTGTCGCTGATGCAGCAGAGGGCCATGCGCTGGCCGGCATAACTGAAAATCTTCGAGGAAGAAAGCATCAGGATGTAGTTGCCGGTGTAGCGGGCGACGGTCGGCACATAGGGCGCCCGGAAAGGATGGCTCAAATCGCGGCGGTAGTCCATACAGAAATAGGCCAGGTCTTCCAGCACCACCACGTCGTATTTCGTGGCAAGGTCCCCGATGACGGCCAGTTCTTCCTCTTCCAAACAAATCCAGGCCGGATTGTTGGGGTTGGAGTAAATAATCGCGGCGATGTCGCCGCCGGCGAGTTCTTCTTCCAGTTTGGCTTTCAGTTTGGCTGCGCCACGGTACGGGAAAATGTCAAATTCTTTCCACTCGATGCCGAGGACGCGCAACTGGGATTTCTGGATGGGGAATCCGGGGTCGATGAACAAAACTTTGTCCTTGCCGGGGATGCGCTGGGTGGCGGCGATGAAGGAACCGAAGGAGGCGGCCACGGAGCCGGTCGTGGGGACGCAGCTGCGGGGCGTGATGTCGATATCGATGAAGGCCTTGACAAAACGCGAGGCGGCGTTCTTGAGTTCAGGAACGCCGGCAGCCGCAGGGTACTGGGAACCGATGCCGCTCCTGAGCGCCTCAATCTCGGCTTCGATGCCATATTGGTTCATCGGAAGGCCGGGAGAGCCCTGATCCATACGAATAAAAGGGATTCCGGTCTTATTCTCAAGGTATTGGGCCACCAGCAGCACCTCGCCGATGGTCGCCGTCGAAAGATTGGCCACGCTGTTCACGCGGCAAGCCTCCTGCACCAACGCTTCACTGAATACTTTCATTTGTAGTCTTTTGCAAAATCTCAAAAATCTTACAAAAATACGCGAAAGCCGAGAGAAAAGCAAATTTATTTCATAAGACGCCGTCAGGCGAGGGAGAGGATTTGTTTGACGAGGGGGATGACGGTGGAGCGGAGGGCCTTTTCGTTGAGGCTGTGCTCGCCGTCGAAGCGGATGGCGTTGGGATAGTATTTCTTGAAGAGGTCGTAGGTGTTGACCGTCGTGTCGTGGATGCCGAAAAGGCCCCAGGTGTTTTCTTTGTCGAAGTCGGTGATGCCCTTGAACTGCTGCATCTCCATCATAAAGAAATGCTGGATAATTTCTTTGGTGATGCGGAAATCCTTGGCGTTGTCCTTGCGGCCGTTGAGGAATTTATGGACGCCCGGACGCAGCACTTTGGAGAGTTTGGACATATTGAAGGCCGGATTGACACAAATCTTGCGATAGCCGTGCATCTGCTGGGCGTACATCCCGCCCATTGAAGTACCGATAATCAGGTCCGGCTGCTCCGTGGAGACCAGCGTCTGCAAAAAAGGCAGCGCCTCCACCGGGTCCACCGGGATGTCGGGCGAGAGCACCTCCACCTCGGGCATCATCGCACGGAGCATCTGCGCCGTCCCCGTCGCACCCGACGAGGCAAAACCGTGGAAATAAATGATTTTCATCGCCTGACTCTACCGGATGCCCAGCCCGAGGTCGAAGCACTTGCAGTTGGCTTCGACGACGGCTTCGCCTTTGCGGGCGAAGATACGCCGGAGGGCGGCGCGGAGGTCTTCGGTTGAGACGACGCCGATGTGGGCGGCGGCCATCCCCAGCAGGACCATATTGGCGCCCTTCGGGTTTTTAGCCTCCTTGGCCAACGTCTCAATGTCGGCGCGGACCAGGTGCGGAAGCGCGGAAAGCGCCGCTTCGAGGGCTTCATCCGCCGGGTAGTTGGGAATGTTGACAAAAGGCTTCGAAGAAGTAATCACCACCCCGTCTTTCGAAAGCCAGGGCAGGTAGCGCAGGGCCTCCATCGGCTCCATCGAAATGATGAGGTCGGCGCAGCCCCGGGGAATCAGGTCGCTGTAAATCTCACCGTCGGACAAACGCAGGTGGCTCTGCACATCGCCCCCGCGCTGGCTCATTCCGTGCACCTCGGCCTGCTTGAGGGTCAGCCCCTCTTTCGTGGCCGCTTCACCAATCACCGTGGCAATCGACAGGATACCCTGTCCGCCGACTCCGCAAAGGATAATATCTTTTTTCATACGCTTCTGCTTGCTGAGTAAAACTTTTCCGTTGGAGAAATGGATGGATTATTTCTTCGCCAAGTGGCGGCGGAGGGTCTGCATACATTCCCGGCGGGGAATGATGACGGACACGCCCTTGTAATTGAGTTCCTCCCGGATAATGTTGGTAATTTCCTCCATATTGGCAGGAAGGGGCACCACCACGCGCACGTGCTCCGCCGGCACGCCGAGGGCGACGCAGATGGCTTCGAACTTGCTCGTGCCGGCCGAATCCTGGCCGCCGGTCATCGCCGTGGTGAGGTTGTCGGAAATGATGATGGTAATCGGGGTATTCTCATTGGCGACATCCAGCAAGC
>CAMJRT010000224.1 GCA_946408295.1 uncultured Bacteroidales bacterium | reverse complement strand
CTACGAGGACGCCCGGGCGGACGTCACCATCAATTCCTCGCTTTGGAATGACATGCAGGCGGCCGGAGCGCCCGTCCAACTCATTCTGGACCTCTCGGACATCTACGCTTGGACGGTAGACTTTTTCGGCCTGCAGAAAGGCGACCGTTTCCGGGTACTATACCGCAAGAAAGTCTGCGACGGTGCGGTCATCGGCATCGACACCGTCCGCTACGCGATTTTCACCCATCGGGGAACGGACTATGAATGTATTATGTTCAATCCGGCCGAATATGTACGGCAAGCCCGGCATCAACAGCAAACTCAACTGCAAAGCCAGGCCCGGCCGGCGGACAGCCTTGCTGCCGGCAACGGGGATGCCATCGACTGGGACAAACTGCTCGCGGGCATCGGCAGCAACATCTACTGGAACGAAAAGGGAGAGAGTATGCGCAAGACCTTCCTGAAGGCGCCGCTGCATTACTCCCGCGTCTCGTCGGGCTTCTCCTACGCCCGCAAGCACCCGGTCACCCGCAAGGTCCAGCCGCATACCGGAGTGGACTATGCCGCTCCCACCGGCACGCCCGTGATGAGCATCGGCGACGGCACGGTCCTGAGCGTCAAATACGAAGGAGCCGGCGGAAACACGGTGCGCATCCGGCACAACAGCGTCTATTCCACAGCCTACCTCCACCTGTCGAAATTCGGGAAAGGCATCACGGCGGGAGCCCGCGTCAGCCAGGGGCAGGTCATCGGTTATGTGGGCGCGACCGGACGCTGTACCGGCCCGCATCTGGACTTCCGCGTCTGGAAAAACGGCTCTCCCGTCAATCCCCTGACAATGGACTCTCCCCCGTCCGAACCCCTGCCCGAAGCCTTCAAGCCCGCATTCGAGGCCCTGCGCACCCAATTGCGGGAAGAGTTATAGAGGGACAACCATACGGCGGTCTCAAAATCCGGAATCCCGGGAAATACAGATTCTGAATAATCTATTAAAAAAATCGTTATCTTCGTGAGTGAAACGATGAATACTTTGGAAGACATAAGTTCCCGCTATGATGCGCAGGGACGGGAACTCGTCGGAAAGGCGGCCCGGCTCGCGCAAAGCGTGCTGGCCGGAGCCCTCCGCAGCGACGGGCATCCTTTTTTCGAGCATCCGCTGGGCGTGGCCCGCATCGCCGCCGTCGAAATCGGCCTGCCCGCCGAGTGCATTGCAGCCGTCTTCCTGCACGAAGCCTCGTCCCACCTCAAGCGACGGCAAGCCGGACAAGCGACGGACTCGCCCGCGACAGACAGCCCCCAAATGTCCGGGACATTCGAAAAAGAATTGGACGCTTTCGGCAATGATATCCGGACGATGGTGGACGGGCTGGACAAGATTGCAACCATCAAGCCCAAAGACACACGCCTCGAAGCCGAGAATTACAAAAAACTCATCGTCTCCTATTCCCGCGACCCCCGGGTGGTGATACTCAAACTGGCGGACCGGCTGGAAGTGATGCGCTCGCTGGCGCTTTTCCCCAAGTCTTCCCGCGAAAAAAAGGCCCTGGAAAGCCTGATGCTCTACATTCCCCTCGCCCACCAACTCGGTCTTTACAATATGAAAAGCGAGATGGAAGACATCTATTTCCGCTACGCCGAGCCCCGGCAATATACGAGCATCACCAACCACCTGAAAATCACCGAGCCCGACCGACAGAAACTGACTTCCGACTTCATCGAGCCGCTCAAGGCCCGACTCTCGGAAGCCGGCATCCGCTACAAACTGAAAGTCCGCACCAAGACCGCCTTCTCCATCTGGAAGAAAATGCAGAAGCAGAAGGTCGGTTTCGATGGCGTCTATGACGTATTCGCCATCCGCTTCATCATCGATGCGGGAGACTGTTCCCTCGAAGAGGAAAAGGCGCTCTGCTGGAAGGTATTCTCTTATGTGACGGAAAAATACGAATCCGATACGGCCCGGCTGCGCGATTGGATCAGCCACCCCAAGCCCAACGGCTACGAAAGCCTGCACATTACGGTCAAAAACGACGAGGGCGCTTATCTGGAAGTACAGATCCGCACTGACAGGATGGATGACATCGCCGAGAGCGGCCTGGCCTCCCACTGGTCCTACAAGGGCATCAAGAAGGACGCCGGGCTGGATGACTGGCTGACGGCCGTGCGCCATTCGCTCGAAAGCGGGGCCAAACTTTCGCCGCCCGACACGGAGGGAGACGATGATCTTCCGACTCCGCCCACCCGTGAGATTTTCGTATTCACGCCCACGGGCGCTCTGCGTAAATTGCCCGCCGGGGCCACCGTGTTGGATTTCGCCTTCGACATCCACAGCAAACTCGGCTCCCAATGCACGGGAGGACGGGTCAACGGCAAGGCTGTATCTTTCCGTGAAACACTCAAAACCGGCGACTATGTAGAAATCTTCTCCGGCAAGAACCAAAAGCCGTCTGCCGACTGGCTGAACTGGACCGTCACCGGCAAAGCCCGCAGCAAAATCCGCCAGAGTCTCGCAGCGGAGGAGCACAAAAAGGCGGCCCAGGGGCGGGAAATGCTGGAAAGACGCCTGCGCAACTGGAAACTCGAACTTCGCGATGAAGACCTTGCGGAGTATATGAAAAAGTGCCGGATCAAGACCAACCAAGATTTCTTCGAAGCGGTGGGAGACGGGCGTATTGACCCGGCACAGGTCAAAGAGTACATCCTCGACATCGAGAACGCCCGACGGCGTGCGGCACAAGCCGCAGCACAGGCCGCAGAGGAAAGACGGATGGAACGCGAGGCCACCGCCCGGGAAAAGGAAGACGGCACCGACGGCGTCCTCATCATCGATGCCGGCAACGTCAGGCACCTGGACTACTCGATGGCCAAATGCTGCCATCCCCAGCCGGGAGACGACATTTTCGGCTTCCTGTCCACCAAAGGCGGACTGAAAATCCACCGGATGTCCTGCCCCAACGCCGCACGGCTGATAGATCGCTACCCTTATCGTTTACAAAAAGTGAAATGGAAAGAAAAACACTGATATTTGCCAGCGGCAACCAAGGGAAAATCCGGGAAGCCGCTGAGATTCTGGAAGGACAATACGCGGTCATTTCGGCCGCCGAAGCCGGATTTTCCGAGGAAGTGGAAGAGACGGGGACAACCTTTCAGGAAAATTCCCTGCTCAAGAGCCAGGCCATTTGGAAGGCGCTGGACCGCGACTGCTTTTCCGACGATTCCGGGCTGGAAGTGGATGCACTCTGCGG
>CAMJRT010000223.1 GCA_946408295.1 uncultured Bacteroidales bacterium | reverse complement strand
TGCAGCAAGTCGCGACAGCGGCGCAGCGAACGAAGTCCCGCGCCCACCCGCGGCTGCCGCCCGATCATCACCCGTCAAGTCGCCATCTTAGACGTTTACCCTTGAATAATCCCTAAAATCTCTTGTGCAACGGATGAGGCGTTGCGGCCGTCGACGTCGATGATGTGGTGGGCGGCGGAGGCGTAGATGGGGGCGCGCTGCTCCATACGGGCGCGGATGTCGCCGTTGTAGAGGGGACGGGTGGGGTCGGAGTTCCCGATGTGGCGGAGGATGGTCTCGTAGGAAGCGCGGAGCCAGATGCAGCAGGTCTTTTTCTTGAGCAAGTCCGCGTTGAGCAGGGGAGCGCCGCCGCCCAAGGCGATGATCAGATTTTCCCCCTCGTATTGTGCCAGCAAATCCTTCAGGCAGGCCGTCTCGATTTCGCGGAAATGCGCCTCGCCGTCGGTGGCGAAGATGTCCGCGATGCTGCGGCTTTGGCGAAAGACGATGTAGGAGTCCAGGTCGTAGGCTTCCCAGCCGGTGAGCCGGGCCAGCTCCCTGCCGATGCTGCTCTTCCCGCAGCCCATAAAGCCTTCCAGTGTTACAATCATATCGTATCAGACTCCTGCCGGGGCAGGCAGCAAACCGTCCGGCCTCTCTTAGAACAGCGTCGGCTCTTTGTCTTCGATTTCAATCTCCACAATCTCGACATCCGCGCCGGCTGCCGCAGCGCCGGTCAGAATCTCCGTCGGGAGGAAATCTTCTTTCGCTTCCGTTCCATCGGGGATGGAGTCCTCCTCGGGAGTTTCCGGGGTATCCTGCTCCGGCGGCGCGATTGGCTCGATGAAGCGCACGCTCTTCACATCCAGTGAATGGACCATCTTGCCCTTGGCCGTGATGCCTTTCTTGCCGATGAATCCTTCGGCCTCGAACACCTCCGGCAGGCGATGGGCGGATTTTCCGCCGAATGTCACCTCGAAACGAGGGTACAGGTCGTCAGAAAGTTCCACCAGATACGACCCTTTGCTGTCCGGCGCGATGCCGACGGCCGCATTGTCACTGACTTCGAAGGAGAAACGCTTGACATAGAAACGCTTCAGCACGCCGTCGTAATAGAGCGCCGTCCACACTTTTCCCGTATCCAACTTTTCCAGGCGGAGCAATTCACCCTGATATTTGCTGCTCAGGTCGAAAGTGGTCGTATAGTAGGTCCCGTTCTTGAAGATGGCCAGAATGCGGTCGTCCGGATTGAACGCGCCCAGGTACTTGCCGTGCCCGTCCTCGTTGAGCCGCTGGATATCCTCGTCAAACCAAATGTCCTTCCCGCTGATGGTCGACACGCCCAGACTCTTGAGTTGGATGCTCTGGATGATGTGTTTCGACACGATATTTCCCCGGGACGAGCGCCCCTTGATGGCCAGGTTGCTGAAATCGAACTCATCAATGAGTTTCTTGAGTTTCTTTTGCTGCTTGTAGCGGATTTTGACGCTGCCCGCCTCGCCGTTGTGGTTGGCCGTGAGCCAGAGAATGGCGGAGCCCGGCGTACCCATCGTGATGTCGTATTCCTTGTCCTTCGTCACGCTGGTAATGGCAAAACGCTTGGCGTAATTGATGCCCGTCTTGCCATCCTTGTAGATGACATTGTACACCGTCCGCGTATCGCCCCGGTCGAAGACGCCCACATACACCAGATCCGAATAGAAGAAACTCTTATCGGTAATCTTGCTGATTTTATACCGTCCGTCCTTGGCGATGACGATGATTTCGGACAGGTCCGAACAATCGCAGATAAACTCTCCGTTGTCGTCCCGTTTGAGGTTCATTCCCACGAAGCCTGTCTGCTTGTTGGCATACAACTTGGCATTGTTGGACACCACCTTGCCGGCGGAAATGGTCTCAAAGGAGGTAATCACCGTCTTGCGGGTGCGTTCCGCGCCGTATTTTTCCTTGAGATGCTCGAACCACTTGATGGTGAATTCCGTGATGTGGGTGATGTTGTGCTGGGTCGCTTTCATTTCCTTTTCGAGTTTGGCCAGCTTTTCGTCCGCCGCCTTGATGTCGAACTTGGAAATCTTGCGTACCGGCTTTTCGACCAGTTTTGCGATATCCTCCGGGACAATTTCTTTTTTCAACAGATGCTGGAACTCTTTCATCCGAAGAAAGATGCTCTCCAACTGTTTCTCCCAGGTGGGGAAGGATTTGTCCTCCAGAATCTTATAGACCTCGTTCTCGAAGAATATCTTTTCCAGCGAGGTATAATGCCACTCGTTGGACAATTCCTCCAGCCGGATTTCCTGTTCCCATTTCAGCAGGTCCCGCGTATGGTCGGTGTTGTAGCGCAAGACCTCGTCCACGCCGATAAACTCGGGCTTGTGGTCGATGATGACGCAGGTGTTGACGGAAATGGACACTTCGCATTCCGTAAAGGCGTACAACGCATCGATGGTCTTGTCCGGCGATACGTCCTTGGGCAATTTGATGACGATGTTCGCCTGTTTGGTGGTCAGGTCGTCAATCCGGGCAATCTTGATTTTTTTCTTGCGGTTGGCGTCCATAATGCTGTTGCACAGGGACGCGGTGGTCTTGCCGTAGGGAACCTCGGTGATGGCGATGACATCCTTGTCGCGTTTCTCGATTTTGGCGCGGACTTTCACCTTGCCCCCGCGACGCCCCTGGTTGTACTTGGAGTAGTCGATGTAGCCGCCGGTCGGGAAATCGGGGAAAATTTCGAAATCCTCATTCCGCAAAATCGCGATGGAGGCATCCAGCAATTCGTTGAAATTGTGGGGCAGGATGCGCGAAGACATACCCACGGCAATGCCTTCCGTACCTTGGGCGAGCAACAGGGGGAAACGGACGGGCAATTCCAGGGGTTCGTCCGCCTTGTTGTCATAACTTCGGGTCCAGTTGGTGATTTTTTTGTTGAAAACCACCTCCTTGGCAAACTCCGACAGACGGCATTCGATGTAACGGCCGGCCGCATTGGGGTCGCCTGTGATGATGTTGCCCCAGTTACCTTGCCGGTCGATGAGCAGGTCTTTCTGGGCCAGCTGCACCAAAGAGCCAAAAATGGACTGGTCTCCGTGCGGATGGTAGGCCATCACCTTGCCGACGATGGTGGCCGCCTTGGTCAGGGTGCCGTCGTCGTTCTCTTTCATTGCGTGCATCACACGCCGCTGGACCGGTTTGAACCCGTCGACGATGTGCGGTACGGCCCGGTCGAGAATCACCTCCGAGGAATAGTCCAAAAA
>CAMJRT010000222.1 GCA_946408295.1 uncultured Bacteroidales bacterium | reverse complement strand
GACGATGGGAATCTCATTCCTGTCCTTAAAATCCCGGTTTAATTCATCGGCCACGCGGTCGATGTCCTTGATGAAAGTATCATAGGGGATGTATTTTTTAAAAACTTTGTCGTGTAACTGAATTCTTTCCATAACTCAAAATCCGTTTGTTCAGTCCACAAATTTAATAATTTTTTGTCATTTGATACGCGAAATTTGTTGCAAATTCACAAAACCGAAAAAGTTTTTCCGGAATTTCAAAAGGTCAAAATTTATTTTTCTTTTTCCCGCCCTTTTTTCTTTTTCCTTGCCGCATCTTTGTGCAAAAAAAGATGAATTCAAATTGTTTTGTGAAATCTAAGGATTTGACTTTTCCCAATTGCGAACACGCTGCGTGCGCAATTGAATTTGCAAAGAGGTTGATGAGGTGACGCAGTCTCATAGAGAAGAACATGGTTAATGTTATTTGTTGTTTGCTATCGGTCGTGGTGACCGGGGCGAATGGGAAGGTGGGTGGCGAGGATGCGGGCCCGACGGCTTGGCAGGAGGCAGCGATGACGCTGCTGGGCGTATCGCAATGGGAGGAACTGGATGAAGAGTTGGCGGAGCATTTGGAAGACCTGCTGGCGCATCCCTTGCCGCTGAATACCGCTTCTTTGACGGCGATGCAGGAGTCCGGGCTGCTGAGTTTCTATCAGGCCGCCGTCCTGGATGAGTGGCGCAGGCGCAACGGCGATATCCTTTCTTTTGAAGAGCTGGCAATGCTGGACGGTTTCTCCCGCGAGACGGTGCAGGCCCTGCGCCCCTTTGTCAGCCTTGCCCATCCTCCTCCGCCCGAAGCCTTGCCAGGCCGTTCTTCCCTTCCGTCCGGCCGTACCCGGCACAATTTTACTTGGCGCGCTTCGGGGGCGCTGGCTCGTGAGAAGGAAGCGGCGGCGGGTGGTTCGTCCAGCTCGTTGGCTGCGGGTGTGGGGACGGCTTCTTCAAACGCTGGTGCATCAGACGGCGGTGGGGGAGCGGTTGGCAAGGGCTCGTTGCGCGTGGCGACGGGGTTGAAATATGCGATGGACTGGAGCGGCCGCCTCCAATGCGGGCTTGGCGGCTCCGTTACCCTGCCTTTTGTTCCCCGGGCCGGGACTTCCCCTTCAGCTGGAGTCGGTGCCTCCTCCTTGTTGGGCGGGGCTTCGTCCTCTGCGGGTTCTGTCTCCTCGTCGGGGGGAGGGCTGGCCTTGTCGAAGTTTTCGTGGGATGCGCGGGCGCTGCACCCTTATATCCGTTGGAACGGTCGGAAGTGGCTGGAGCAAGTGCTGGTAGGGGATTATCAACTTCGTTTTTCGCAAGGGCTTTGTCTGTGGAGCGGCTTCTCCCTCAGCGGCTTTTCTGCGCCCGACTCCTTTGTGCGGCGCCCCACGGGCATCAGTCCCTACGGCTCTTTCAGCCAGACACCCGCCTTGCGGGGCGCGGCGGCCCAGTTCCAATGGAACGCATTCCGCTTGAGCGTGGCGGCGAATGTCTCGAACTTGTTGCATAGCGGCCGCTTGTCGCTAACGGATGATTTCTTGGCGGCGGAACTGAATTGGCATACGCGTCGTGGCTTCTTGTCTTTGACGGGCGTATCCACGGGCAAGGTTTCGCTCGGCGGACATTTCTGCTGGTCCGGCTTCGATGTGTATGGCGAGGCGTGCTTTGCCGCCGGCGGGCGGAAGCCCGCCTGGGCGGCCCTGGCCGGCACCTGCCTCCCGCTCGCCGACGGCTTCAAGGCGAGCCTTTCCCTGCGCTATTACAGCCCGGATTTCACCGCTACGAATACCGGCGCCGTGCGGGCGGGGAGTCAGTGTGCCAACGAGGCGGGAGCGGCTATCGGCCTGCAGTGGAAAGCCTGGCGCAAAGCCGTGCTGACCGCTTCGCTCGATGCCTGCCTGCATCCCCGTAGCCGGGATGTCTCGCGCAAGCACACGGTCCAGATCAAGTCGCAGATGGACGGTATTTACACGCCCCATAAAGAATGGTCGCTGCAAGGCCGCGCCACGGCCCGCCTGCGCAATTACGACAGCCGTCAGAAATACGACGCCAAACTCTCCGCCTCTTGGCAGCCCGCCTTTCTCCGTTGGCATATTGCTTCCCATCCGGAGGCAGGAACCTCTGTCTCCTCTCCGTCAGGTGGTCTTGCCACTTCGTCTTCGTCGTGGGATTCACTTTCGTCTTCTTCTGAAAGCCAATACCTCTATCTACAAATGAACGGCGGCATCGCTTTATGCCATTGCGCGGCCTGGGGTGTGCTGCTGCATCTGGAAGAGTCGCTGCACACGCCGTGGGGCAGTGTCTATCTGCAGGAAGGCTGGCACCGCGCGCCCCAGTGGGACGACCGCCTCTATCTCTATGAACGCAATGCCCCCGGCACCTTCCGTGTCCCCGCCCGCTATGGCCAGGGATGGTTCCTCCATCTCTATTTCAGCGGCCTTGTCCCTCGTGCTGTTCACACCTCCTCTTCCGGCTCTTCCGTTGCTCCTGCCGCTTCCGCCAGTTCTAACGCCTTAACTGCCACTTCCGCCAATTCTTCTGCCTCCACCTCCGCCTTCCACTTCGCGCCCCGTTTTAAATACTATATCGGCCTCGACTACCAGGACTTCACCTATAAGTCCACCCGTCACCAGACCTTCACCCTCCGTCTCCAACTGAATGTTGATTTTTAAAATATTTATTCTTTGTCAAGATGGAAATAATATATCTAAAAAAAGAAGAAAACTATAAGGAGTACCTTCGCTTATTACAGGACGATAATTATACGGATGTAATTCTTGATGAGGAATCAGGCGGGGTCAGTGCGGTGCATAAGCAGCATAAGTTTGCAAAACAGAAAGGTGTAAATGGTATGTCACAAGGAGACTATGAACGGGTCGTAGTGGAAGTGATGAGGAAGAATGGCTACAGAATAGTACTGGGTGCCGAGGTGAATATTCCTAGTTCTAAATCGTTCGACGGATTTCTGGATGATGTCCCGATGGAAATTAAAACTATTGAAGGGCTTGGCGTATGGTCGGTTTGCACTAAACTCTGTCAGGCGGAGAGACAGAAAGCACAGATTATTGTGTTGTTTTTTCCCAAGGAAGAGTTGTATTCCTTATTTAGGATACGCGAGGGCGTCCGGCTTTTCCTCTCAGGAATGAATGATGACAGACAAATGCATTTGGCAAGAATAATGATTGTTGTTCAAGATAGAATGGTTGCTGATTTGAATAAAAAAGCCACCCC
>CAMJRT010000221.1 GCA_946408295.1 uncultured Bacteroidales bacterium | reverse complement strand
GCTTTTTTGGCCAGGGATACGTGCTTGACCTCAAACTCGAAATTCCTGTCGAAGGTGTCGCTGATGCATTTGTGTCCGGTGAGCGTCTCGAAGGTAATCGGATGGATGAATTGGGTGGCATTGCGGGTCATAATGACGTGTACCTCCGCGTGCTGTTTGACCAGCATCGAAGCCAGACAGGCTGTCTTGTACGCAGCGATACTGCCTGTTACGCCCAGAATGATGGTTTTCCCCTTCAGCATCGTTCAATCATTTCTGCCGTCCACGTTCCAACTGTGTTTTTCACAATCGGCCGTCTCAATCGCGCGGTTCTTTTCATTGACAAACACCACCTTCGGACGGTGTTTTTCCGCCTCTTCGGGCGTCATTTCAGCGAAAGCCATAATGATGACCTTGTCCCCTACTTCGACGCAATGCGCAGCTGCACCATTGATGCAGATGATTCCGGAATCTTCTTTGCCCACAATGACATAGGTCTCAAAGCGCTGCCCGTTGTCCACGTCGGCGACCAGCACCTTTTCATATTCCACGATGCCGGCTTTTTTCATCAATGCGGCATCAATCGTGATGCTGCCGACATAGTTGAGATCGGCTTGCGTCACGACGGCGCGATGAATTTTGGCTTTGAGTAAAGTGAGCGTCATAGTTTACAGCGTAATAACGAAGTTGTCAATCAGCCGGGTCTTACCGATATAGACGGCGATGGCCACCAGCGTCTCCCCTGCTATCCTTTCAACCCGCTGGATATTTTCAAAATCAACTACTTCCACATAATCGATGCGGGCCATCGGCTCTGATTGCAGGGAAGTCGTGATGATGTTTATCACCTTCCTGGCGTCTCTCTCTCCTTTTTCTATGGCTTCCCGGCCCAGATTCAGGCTCTTGGAAAGGATGGTGGCCGCCTGGCGTTCAGCCGGATTGAGATAGGTGTTCCGGCTCGATTTCGCCAGTCCGTCGCTTTCGCGGACAATCGGACAGGCAATCACTTCTACGGGGAAATCCAGGTCGCGCACAAAACGCCGGATGGTGGCCAGTTGCTGGGCGTCCTTCTGTCCGAAATACGCCCGGTCCGGCAGCACGATATTGAACAACTTTCCAACGACCGTACATACGCCCCGGAAGTGAACGGGACGCACGGCGCCGCACAACAGTTCCGTCGTTTCGGTCGTATCGATGAAGGAAGTAAAATGGTCCGGATACATTTCCGAGGGTTCGGGGTTGAAAATCAAATCTCCTCCTGCCTCTTCCACCGCCGCTTTATCGCGTTCCAAATCCCTTGGGTAGGCTTCCAAATCCTCGTTGGGACCGAACTGGATGGGGTTGACAAACACGGATACGACCGTCCGGTCGTTTTGCTCCGCCGACTTGCGGATCAGGCTCTGGTGTCCCTCGTGGAGATAGCCCATCGTGGGAACAAACCCGATGCTGAGCCCTTCGTTCCTCCAGGCGCCCACCTGTTCCCGAACTTCTTTTATGGTTTTGACAACTCTCATTTCCGTAATGATAAGATGCTGCAAATTTACAAATAATTATTCGATTATTTTTCGTTTTCGGCCCGGGAGGTTCAAAACGCTTCGAAAGTTGGAAAAATTGATGAAAAATATGTATCTTTGGAATTATGTTAGCGAAGATTGTTTCATCTATCAATGATATAGTCTGGAATCCGGGCCTGGTGGTTCTGTTGTTGGCCGCGGGAGTCTATTTGTCCATCCGCACCCGTTTTGTGCAAGTCAGACGTATTGGGCTGATGCTCAAATCGCTTTTTAACAAAAATGCGGGCAAGGCGCGGGGCATCAGTTCCTTCGAGGCCTTCTGCATCGCCCTTTCGGGGCGTGTCGGGACCGGAAATATCGTGGGCGTAGCCACGGCCATCGCTTTCGGAGGCCCCGGAGCGGTATTCTGGATGTGGGTTGTCGCCTTTTTCGGGGCCTCTACCGCTTTCGCCGAATCCACTCTTTCGCAAATATATAAATTTCCCCATCGCTCGGGCTTTCGGGGCGGCCCTTTCTGTTTTATTGAAGAAGGGCTGAAACAGCGGTGGCTGGGCGTTGCATTTGCCGTTATCACATTTATTGCCTGCGGCATTTGCCTGACCACCGTCCAGTCCAACGGGGCGGCGGCCGCTATGTCGAATGGTTTTTCCGTCTCTCCCTGGGTGTCCGGCACGACGCTGGCCGTCTTTCTCGGGATGGTAATTATTGGCGGGGTGAAGCGCATCGCCCGCGTGGCTTCGATTATCACGCCGTTTATGGCCTTGGGATATATTCTGATAGCGGTGGTGGTCATAGGTTTCCATTTCCGGGATATTCCCGCCGTGTTCGCCTCCATCTTCACCAATGCCTTTGCCATCAACCCGGTGTGCGGCGGCATTATCGGCTCCACGATAGCGATGGGCGTGAAAAGGGGCATTTTCTCCAATGAAGCCGGTCAGGGTACGGGTGCCATCGTTTCGGCGGCGGCCGATGTCCCCCATCCCGCCCAACAGGGACTCGCGCAGGCGTTTTCCGTCTATGTGGACACCTTATTGGTCTGTACGGCCACCGCGTTGATGATTCTTTCGTCCGGCACCTACAATATATTGGATGAGGGAACGGGAGCCATTCTCTATGCTTCCGCACCGGAACTGGCGGGAAACTATGTCGCCTACACCCAGAGCGCGGTAGATTCGGTCTTTGCCGGCTTCGGCGGGAAATTCGTGTCGGTTGCGATGCTGTTTTTCGTGTTCACCACCCTTATCGCCTATTATTTTTATGCGGAGTCCGGTATCATTTACCTTTTCCGCCATCGTCCGGGCAGCCGATGGGAATGGATAGTCATCCGTCTGTTGCAGGTCCTTATGGTTGCGGCGGTGGTATTCGGAGCCGTCCGAGAAACAGATTTGATTTGGAAACTGGGCGATATCGGCGTGGGGCTGATGGCCTGGGTGACCATCATCGCCGTCCTGTTGCTCAGCCCGAAGGCCATCCGGTCGCTCAAAGATTTTGAAAGAAATAATTATTAATCCATTAAATATTACTATTATGAAAAAATTTTTCTTAAGCCTTTTGGCATTGGCCCTTATCGCCCCACTTACCTTGAAGGCGGATGACGATATGCCTATCCCCGTCGATCAGCTCCCTGCTGCGGCCAAGGAATTTGTCAAACAGTATTTTGCCGACAAGACTATCGTGTATGCGGAGAAAGAGATGAAGTATGCCGGCGTAGAGTACCAGGCCCGCTTGAGCGACGGTGC
>CAMJRT010000220.1 GCA_946408295.1 uncultured Bacteroidales bacterium | reverse complement strand
TGAGGATAACAATTAACACTCTCATGGCTTATGTTGTTTGTACGGAGCCTCCGGCTGCAACAAAGCCGTCGGCGTGTTTTTTATCGTCCTGATGAGGCTCGTAGTTCGCCATAATCAATTTGTCCAAAGTTTTTGTGCGACACAGGCCGTAAGCATACCGCCCCAGGAGTAGGAGGAAGAACGCCCACGAACGTACACGGTTATCACGTCCCCCGCGTTACAGGCGATGTCCTGAGAGTTCTCCTGGATATAGGTGGAAGTCCAAGACGTGTTCTCCGTCCCGATGGCGGTTGTGCTTCCGCTCCTTGTGCGGTATAGTCGTGAACCCCAGGTGTAGGAACTCGAGTTGTTCCGCCGGAAGGCGCACCACTTGAAGCGGTATGTCCCGGTCACCGGGATGGTGACTTTCACACCCGTAGATGTGAGCTGGTTTCCACCGCCACCAAGGTTTCCGTCACCAACCACGGGGTAGTCTCCTGCGGTAGGAGTAAGAGATGCTCCGCTCCCGGAATAATTCCCTACGACGCCGAGAATCTCAACACCGCTCTTGATATTCTCCGGAAAAATGTTTGGATCAATCGAAAAGTTCACCTCAGAGACCGTCACTCGACCTAATCCGTCATATCCGCTATCGGCTGTAATAACTTGTGTACTCGTTGAGGGAGCAACGAGTTTATTCTGCAAGTTGGGGGCAGAGCCTTGTTGGATGGCCGCCACATAGGTATCGTAATCATTCAACTTCGCAGATGACGGAACGGTTACTCCTTTCGCTTGTATGGCCGTGCGGAGATCCGCCTTCGCAGTTTGCAGCCTGGTTATTTCACTTGCTATGCTCATATCGTTAAATGGCCGCTAAAAGGGATTCTACATTACCGACAATAGTATAGACGCACTTTGCCGACGGGTATTGCGTATCCGAGGATGAGGATGAAAGCGATGTCACCTTGTTGGTTGCGACCTCGTATACCGACGAGGCGCCAACACCGCCCGCCGACACGAACCCGTCCGCGTAGAGGCCATAGGCGTTCGTGTCCGAGGAACTCGCCTTCGTGATGTGCAGGGCGTTGTTCTCGAACTGCACCCGCACCGGCCCGATGTCGAGATGCGAGGACGAAGAAAGGGCAAGATCACCGGAAAGGTTGCCGTTCACGCCATAGAAGCCCGCGAAACGTGCCGATGATGAGCCGACTCCGCCAGTATTGTTGGAGGATGGGACGATGCTCACTCCATTCATCACGATATTCCCCGTCATCGTTCCACCAGCAAGCGGGAGATAGTTGGCGAGTTTTCGAGTGGCGCCGTCGGAGATGTGGTCAAGGGTTGTCGGTATTTTGAAGGTCTTTGACGCAGAGTTCGGGGTGTAATCCCCGGCGACAAAAGACCCGGCGGCGAGTGTTAGCGCGTAGATGGATTGGTGGCTCGTCAAGTATGATGCCGTGTCCAACGACCAAGTATTAGTCCCAGTCTTTCTCAATAATCCGCTTGTGGCGGTGAGTTCCTCGATTGCCTGGAGATCATCAACCCCAGATATTTCGGAAAGAGAGTAGGAAGGCTTACTTGAAGCCTTCGCCCAAGAGTAAACATCGCTGGCCGGGAGGGTGGTGGGATAGACTGGGAGCGACACAACTCCGTTAACAGGATTGTACGCCGTTGATCCAACCTTTACGCTTGTCACGGTTCCGCCGCCACCGCCGCCACCACCAACGGAACTAATCACGCCGTTGGCGTCGATGATGATAGTCGTACCGTCCACCTTTACTCCACCAAGTACACTCGTTGACGCAGTTTTGATGGAGATGACGCTATTGGTAATGTCAATGCCGGTTCCTGGTGTGTATGAACCGCCGCCACTACCACCGCTACCGACACCGCCAGCGGAGACCCATCCTTCGGCCCATAGGCCAACATACTTCGGGTTGAGTTTCAGGGTTTCGTTCCCGTCAACGGTTACGACGGTGAACCAGTCGATAGCATCGAGCGCACCCTCAAGGAGTACGGTCTCTTGCACCCCGGCGACATCAAGCACACGGGAATAACCTGGAACTTTCGTACCCCATTGGACGGTCGTACCACCACCGCCCGTGACGGACAGGACACCGCTCTCGCTGATGGACAGGCCGGAACCGACCTTGATACCACCAAGGACGGACGAGGATGCAATAGGCAGGACATAACTACCACCACCGCCACCACCGCCAGAGTCGCTACCAACACCGCCAGCTGAAATCCAACCAAGTGCGTATAGACCATCGTACTTGCTATCATTCAATTTAAGGCGATGCCTCGTTACATTTCCATCCGTGTACTCCTCATCAATGAACCAATCTATCGCATTCAACTGTTGAGATATTCTGGATAGGTCTTCGTCAACATCATCCATCCATCCAGAAATCGTGTTGTAGAGAGTGTTAAGATTGTTGATTGTTGTAGTAAAGGAATTGACTTGGTTTTGGAGTGGAGTCAATGCTCCCTCTACAAGAAGAGTCTTCGGAACCCCGGCGACATACAGCTCAACCGAGTGTCCATAAATTTCAGTCCCCCAATTAACAAACGTACCACCCCCTCCTGGGGTTGGTCCTTCACCTTCTCCAGCGACACCACCAGCGGCCATCCATCCAAGAGCCCACAAGCCGATGTACTTGTCCTTCAACTTGACGGAGTTGTCGGGGCACAGCTCAAAGAAAGAAGACTCGGAGACAATCTTGCTCGTCTCTATTTGTCTCGCATTGGCGACGGACTTCGCCGTGTATTCGGACACGGACTTGGACTCGGTGAACACCTTCCGCTTCCGGTCGAGCAATGTGACCTTGTATGTGGGTATGGTCGATTCGCCCTCTGAAATGACGACAGTATCCACCATCACGCTTATCTGGTAGCCGCTCCCGTCAAGGATCAGGTCCTCCCCATCGGTTGTCTGGAGATTTGAACCAGTGGATTCTGTGAGATACACGAACCCCTCCTCGCCCTCGACTATATCGACACCAACGATGGTCATGTTCTCCCCGGCGCGGATGCTCCGTCCGTTCTCGACCATGTACATCGCGTCAATCTCCGGCATGTATTGCCACCTCTCGGTCGCGGTGTCGGAAAGGAGGGACTGGGCGGCGGAATACAGCCTTCTCTCCGCAACGTTGATATAGGAGTCCGGCATGGCGATGTCCAAGAGGACGAAGCGGTCATCCTCCTCGACGGGATACACTGCGTTGGGGAACCATTGGCCGACGGATTCATCCTCGGAA
>CAMJRT010000219.1 GCA_946408295.1 uncultured Bacteroidales bacterium | reverse complement strand
CGGGAGCCCCATCTTGCGGGCCAGTTCAAAGGCGAAGGAATGACCGGGCAAACCCATTTCCAGACGGAAAAGCGGCACGATATTTTTTCCGTCAAAAGCCATCGCGCCGTTGACAGCCCCGCAGTTGGGGGAAGAAGCATACAGTTTGAGCTGGGTGTAGTGCGTGGTCATCACGCCATAGACGCCGGCGTTGTCCAGCCGGCTGAGGATGGCTTCCGCAATGGCCGCTCCCGCCGCCGGTTCCGTTCCTGCGCCCAATTCATCGATCAGCACCAGGGTATCTTTGTCCGCTTTCGCCATCACCTCTTTCATCTCCGCCAGAAACGAACTATAGGTACTGAGGTCGTTTTCCAGGGATTGATCGTCGCCGATACTGACCATGATACGTTGGAAAACGCGAAGTTCGGAAGTCTCCGAGGTCGGAATCAGCATCCCCCACTGAAACATATATTGCAGCAGTCCTGCGGTCTTCAAGCAAACGGACTTTCCCCCGGCATTGGGGCCGGAAATAAGCAGAATATGCTTGCGGGGCGTCAGGCTCATCGTCAGGGGCACCATTTCGCGACCATCCCGCTTGAGGGCTTCCTCCAACAACGGGTGACGGGCCTTGCGCAGGTGCATCTCCCCTTCGTGGGAAATCACGGGCAATCCCGCCCGATAATCCAGGGCGAGTTTGGCCTTCGCCATAATGAAATCGATTTCTCCCAGAAAATGCGCGGCGTCTTGCAGAGCCGGTACATCCGGACGGATACGGTCGCTGAAGGCCCGCAGGATGCGAAGGATTTCGCGTTTCTCGTCAAAGTGCAAACGGGTAATCTCATTGTCGAGTTGCACAATTTCTGCCGGCTCGACAAAAGCCGTCTTGCCGCTGGCGGACACATCATAAATCCACCCGTCCAGTTTTTTCTTGTCGGCGGCATTGACCGGTATGAGCATCCGGCCGTCGCGAACGGTCAGCGTGGCATCCGCCGCGACGATGCCTTCCTGCCGGGCCCGGTGAAGGATGGAAGCCGCCCGTTTGGCCAGCGCCCCTTCCTTTTCCCGCAAGGCCGCACGAATGTCGTACAGCGCATCCGAAGCCGTATCCTTGATCTGGCCGTAGCGGTCCAGGATGGCCGCGATCTCTTCCTCGATTTGCGGAAAAGAAGCGACATGGGCGCTCATCCGTTGCAGCATCGGATAAATGCCGTCCTTCAATGCGGAGAAAAAGCCGGTCACCGCCCCCACGGTCTGAATCATCGTGCGCAGTTTGCGAAGGGAAATCAAATCGAGCGAAGCGTCGGCCTGCTGCAAGGGAAGCAGGAAATCCAGACAGTCGATAAAGCCGCTCTGGGGGAAAGCCTCTTCGAACATACACACCAGGCGCATCTCGTCGGTCAGGCGCAGACGGGAAAGAATCGTTTCCTCCCGAACAGAAAAAGTCTCCGATGTAGCCCGGTCCCGGGCATACCGGGTACAGCAACGGGCTGCAATGGCCTCCCGGATTTGGTCGAAGCCCAATTTCCCTTCGAGTTTATGATCAATCCTGTCCATTATCGGTCTTGTCAAGCAAGAGTCTGAGTTCACTGATGCTACCCACTGCCGTCAGTTGTCCGTACGATATCAGGGAAATGCCCCCCGTCTCCTCTGAAACCACGATAATGCAGGCATCGGACTGTTCCGACATTCCGATGGCCGCTTTGTGACGCATTCCGAACTGGGGCGGAATATCCTCTCGCTGGGTGATGGGCAGCGTACAACGGGCCGCCACGACGCGGTCGTCGGTCAGGATGACGGCACCGTCGTGAAGGGGTGAATTCTTGAAAAACAGGTTGCGGATGAGGCGGCGGTTGATTTTCGCATCAATCACATCACCGGTTTCCACAATATCTTCCAACTGGTTCTGACGGGTGATGACAATCAGGGCTCCCACTTTTTCGGCGGACATATCCCGGCAGGCCTCACAGATTTCCGTCAGGGCCATCGTATTCATCCGTCGTTCCTGAGACTGGAAAAAGCGGGCAATAGCCCCGCTGCGGAAGTGGCCATAGCGTTTGCCGAAGTTCATCAGGAAACGCCGTACCTCCGGCTGAAAAATCACAATCAGCGCCAGCAACCCCAGATTGAGCACCATATCCATCAATGTCGTCATCATCTTCATTCCCAACGAAGATACAATCAGCCGGAAGAGGTAGATCGAGACGACGATGATGAATACATTCACCGCGGAAGAGCCTCGCATCCACTTGAAAGCCAGGAATATCAATAGGGCGGCCAGCGCAATGTCCAGCATATCCACCCAGGTTATAGCCAAAAAATCCAGCATCGTCTTGTACTTTCGGGAGCAAGCCCCCGTTATATTTTTCAAAGATACTATATTTTTACTAAATTTGCACGCTGATTATGAATGTTCATTTCAAAAAATTTTGGGTCGGACTGCTGGCGGTCTGTTGTACGCTCCCTCTTGCAGCGCAGGAAAAGCCTGCGCAGAAGGAAGTGAACGTGGATGAGTTGGCCATCAAGGAAGCCGAGCGGCTGGCCGATGTGCTCAAACTGGAGGATTGGCAAGTCTTTTATGCCGACTCCATTCTCCGACACGACTATGGCGCCTTGCACGAGGAAGTCAAGGAGTTGCAACTCAAGAACTTCACCCAGCAGGAGGTTTATCAGCGCGTACAAGACAAATGGATGGAACAGGCCGACAATGCCTTGCAGAAGGTATTTACGGCGGCCCAATGGAAAAAATACCTGAAGGACGGAGCGGGAAAACGCATCCGCGAGCGTGAAAAAAGAAAAAAGGAAAGAAATGAAAGAAAAGATTGACCAGATTCTGAATGAGATAAACGAACTCACTTGCAACAGCATCTCAGAAATTGAAGAGGCCCGTGTGCGCCTCCTTGGCAAGAAAGGAGAAATTACGGCTCTGTTTGACGAGTTCCGCAGCGTAGCACCGGAGCAGAAACGGGAGTTCGGGCAGAAACTCAATCAGCTCAAGAATGCGGCGACGGCCAAAATCGAGGAGATGAAACAGGCGGCGACGGCCATCGCGGACAAGGTGGCGGCCGGTCAGGTCGATCTATCCCGTCCCGGGGATGACTACCCCCTGGGGTCCCGTCATCCGGTGAGTATCGTGCGCCAGGAGGTGGTGGAGATTTTCCGCAAGTTCGGCTATGACGTGGCGGAAGGCCCCGAGGTCGAGGATGACTACCACGTATTCGAAGCCCTCAATTTCCCGCCGGACCACCCGGCCCGCGAGATGCAGGATACC
>CAMJRT010000218.1 GCA_946408295.1 uncultured Bacteroidales bacterium | reverse complement strand
GCCCGCCGGATGCCCCTCAAAAAAGGGGGGAAAGAAGTCGGTACGGTTCCCCGCAAGAAGTCCGAGGCGCTCTGGACGCGTTTCCGCGCCGCCTGCGATACCTTCTTTGCGGCCAAGGCCGAAGCGACGAAAGAACGCAGGGCGGCCGCCCGCGCCGCATCTTCCGACCGGAGAGACCGGCGTGGCAATGAAGGCCAGCGCCACGAACGGGGCGGAAAATCCCCGTTGGACCAGTTGATGGACACTTACCGTCGCAAGAAGCAGGAGTTGGCTACGGCGGAGAACAATATCGGTTTCTTCCGCAATGCGGGCGCTTTGCTGGCGCAGATGCAGGCCCGTTTGGAGGCCGACCGTGCGGAACTGGCCCGTCTGGAAGAACAGATTCGTCAAAAACAGCAGGAGGAGCGCAGCAATGGATAAGAATTCAGTCATCGGATTTGTCCTCATCGGACTGATTATGGTGGGATTCACTTTCTATCAGTCCAAGCAGGCGAAAGAGGCGATGGAAATCCAGCGTCAGTTGGACTCCGCAGCGGCGGCCGAGGCCCTCGTCCGCTTCAAAGCGGATTCCGCCCGCCAGGCACAGCAGGCCCGCAGCGTTTCCGTGCAAAGTGCTGAGGTACAGGAGACGGCAAAACCGGTGTCGCGTACCTATCAGGATGAATCGCTGGAGCGTGCCAGCCAGTTGGAGGGGGCGCTCTATACCTTGTCCAACGACAAATTGGAGGTCGTCATCAATACCAAAGGCGCCCAGCCGCACAGCGTGTTGGTGAAGGATTATGTGACCTATGATTCGACCGCCCTGTATCTGGTGCAGCCGGACAAAGCCCAACTGGGCATCAGCGTTTATACGGGCGAGACCATCAACACCAAAGATTTTGTGTTCGAGGTCGTGGAGCACAGCGATTCGCTCGTGCGCCTGCGCCTTCCTTTTTCGGGCGGAGGGTATATCGAGCAGCAGTTTACGCTTTCGAAGGGCAGTTATATGCTGGCCGATACCCTCTCTTTCATCGGAATGGAGGGGCTGATTCCCCGCAAGGTCAGCAACTTCGACATCGAGTGGAGCAATGTCATCCCGCGTTTGGAAAAAGGCTACAAGAACGAGAAGCAATACAGCAAAGGGGCCTATTGGTTTGAAGGCGAGAAGGGGATTGAGGAGTTTGCGGATGGAAAGGACGGTTCCAAGAAAATTGATGCCAAAGTCAAGTGGATCGCCTTCCAGCAGCAGTTCTTCTCCAACATTTTTACGGCCGGCGACAATTTCGTTTCCGCTGAAGTGGGCGTCAACTATTGCGACGAAAACGACCCGGAGCGCAACCTGATGGCTTGTAAGATGCGTGCGAAGTATGCCTATGAGCACAATGATGCCGGCCGGGTGGTCGTTCCGTTGACGATGTATTTCGGTCCGGATGACTACAACTTGCTCCGTTCCTATGACCTGAACTACGACAAACTGGTTCCGCTGGGCGGATGGATGGTGGGCTGGATCAGCCGTTTCATCATCATTCCCCTCTTCCGTTTCCTGGGCTCGTTTATTTCCAATTTCGGTATCATCATTCTGATTATGACCATTCTGCTGAAGTTGGTCATCAGCCCGCTCACCATCAAGTCCTATACCTCTTCGGCCAAGATGTCCGCCATCAAACCGGAGATTGAGAAACTCAACGAGAAGTATCCCAAGCAGGAGGATGCGATGAAGAAACAGCAGGCGACGATGGATCTGTACAAGCGGGCGGGCATCAATCCGATGGGCGGCTGCCTTCCTATGTTGTTGCAGTTCCCGATTCTGTGGGCGATGTTCCGTTTCTTCCCGGCTTCCATCGAGTTGCGCCAGCAGCGCTTCTTGTGGGCGGATGACTTGAGCACCTATGATTCCATCCTGGATTTCGGCTTCAATATTCCGCTTTACGGCGACCATATTTCGCTGTTCGCGCTCCTGATGGCCGTCACGATGTTCTTCTATTCGAAGATGACCTCGTCCCAGATGTCCACCGACCCGAATATGAAGGGAATGAAATTTATGACGGTGTGGATGATGCCCATTATGATGTTGTTCATCTGTAACAACCTGTCCGCCGGTCTGAGTTACTATTATTTCATCAGCAACTTGCTGACGATGTTGCAGACCTGGGTGATTAAGAAATGGGTGGTCAAGCCGGAGGAGATTCGCAAAAAGATCGAGGAGTCCTACAAGAAGCCCATCGTGAAGTCGAAATGGGAGCAGCGTCTGGAAGAAGCGCGCAGGATGCAGCAGGCGCAGGCCAAAAGGCGGTAAACGATGATTGCTGAAAATCTACACAAGATACAGTCGCAATTGCCACCTCAGGTTACTTTGGTGGCAGTTTCCAAATTTCATCCGTCCGAGGCGGTCCGCGAGGCCTGGGCGGCGGGACAGCGGGTTTTCGCCGAAAGCCGGCCGCAGGAACTGTTCGCCAAGCAGGAGGCATTGCGGGATTGTGAGGGGCTGGAATGGCATTTTATCGGGCATTTGCAGACCAATAAGTTGAAAATGGTCTTGCCCTATGTGTCGCTGGTGCAGTCGGTGGATAGTCAGCACCTGTTGGATGCCATTGAGAAATGGGCGTCCTCCGAGTCCGGCGCCGCGAAAGGGGAGTCCGGCGCCGCCGCTCCGCCTTCCGGCGGCGTGCGCAAAGTCTCCGTGCTGCTGGAGTTGCACGTGGCGCTGGAGGAGAGCAAGCAGGGATTCTACGAAGAAGAAATCCTGGATATCCTGATGCGGGCTGTGGCCGATGGCGCTTACAAGCACATCCGTTTCTGCGGCCTGATGGGGATGGCGACCAATACCGACGATGCGGAGCAGGTCCGTGCGGATTTCACGCGCGTGCGTTCCTATATGGAATATCTCCAAGATTTGTTTCCCGAACTCACCGATTTCAAAACCCTTTCCCTCGGTATGTCCGCCGATTTTCCCCTTGCCGTCGAATGCGGCTCCACGATGGTCCGCATCGGCAGTGCGATTTTTGGGGAGAGGGGATAGAAAGCATTTGCTTTCTTTTTTGATAAAAAAAACATACCTTTGCATCACAAAACAAAGCTGGGACGTCCTGTCGCTCTTCCCGCTTGCGGGAGGAGAGGAAAGTCCGGACAGGGTAGGACACCCCGCTGTGGAAAGCACAGGCAGGAGTAATCTTGTGCGGGTCGTAACAGAAAACAACCGCCTCCGGGATGGAGCCAAATTCCCGGAGGTAAGGGTGAAAATGTGAGGCAAGAGCTCACGGCCGGCGTCAGCGATGGC
>CAMJRT010000217.1 GCA_946408295.1 uncultured Bacteroidales bacterium | reverse complement strand
CCAGACGGCTTTCGAGCAGGATGAGCAGGTTCACACCTTTCAAACCTTTCATACGGGAAGCCTTCTCGTAGGTGTTGCGGAATTGTCTTTCGAGCACACCGTAGGTGTATTTCGCTTTCTGTTTTTCCTTCAGCTGCACGCCGTACTCGGAGACTTTCTTTCTCTTGTGAGCGAGTCCGTGCTGACCGGAAGGATAATTCCTTTTCTCAAGGCCCTTGTCGGGACCATAGATAGGTTCGCCGAATTTACGGGCGATTTTTGTGGAGGGTCCAGTATATCTTGCCATAGCAATAATCTTCTTAAAAATTAAACTTTACGACGGCCTTTGGGACGGCATCCGTTGTGGGGCAGCGGAGTGACGTCGATGATTTCGGTCACATCGATGCCCATTCCGGCGATGGCGCGGATGGCGGATTCACGACCGGAACCGGGGCCCTTGACATAGGCTTTGATTTTGCGGAGGCCGAGGTCGTAAGCCGTTTTCGCAGCGTCCTGGGCGGACACCTGGGCGGCGTAGGGCGTGTTCTTCTTGGAACCGCGGAAACCGCTCTTGCCGGCGGAAGACCAGCTGATAACTTGGCCGGTACTGTTGGTAATCGTCACGATGACATTGTTGAAGGTCGATGAAATATGCGCTTCGCCATAAGCGTCAACCTTGACAACTCTCTTTTTTGCTGTTGTAGTTTTCTTTGCCATAATTCATCCTTTTTTACTTGGTTGCCTTCTTCTTGTTGGCGACGGTTTTCTTCTTTCCTTTACGGGTACGAGCGTTGTTCTTGGTGCTCTGGCCGCGGACGGGCAGACCGAGACGGTGACGGATGCCGCGATAGCAACCGATATCCATCAGTCGTTTGATGTTCATTTGAATCGTGGAACGGAGTTCGCCTTCGATCTTGTACTCTGCGCCGATCTCGCTACGGATGGCGGCAATCTGATCGTCGTTCCAATCTCCGCATTTGATGTTGTAATCGATGCCGCAAACGTCCAGGATGTGCCTTGCGCTGCTACGGCCGATACCGAAGATATAGGTCAGCCCTATCTCTCCTCTCTTGTTGTTGGGTAAATCAACACCGGCTATACGTGCCATAATAATTCACTATTTGACTTTAATGGTTTATACACTTGGATTTTATCCTTGGCGCATTTTGAACTTGGGGTTCTTTTTGCAGATAACGTACAAGCGGCCTTTGCGCTTGACAATCTTGCAGTCTTCACTGCGCTTTTTGATGGATGCTTTGACTTTCATTTTTCAATCGTTTTATTTGTATCTGAAAAATATTCTGCCTTTGGTCAGATCGTACGGGGACATTTCCACCTTGACCCGGTCTCCGGTAAGAATCTTGATATAATTTTGTCTCATCTTGCCGGAAATGTGGGCGATGATGACGTGACCGTTTTCGAGTTCTACCTTGAACATGGCGTTGGGCAGGGTCTCGATAATCACACCTTCCTGTTCGATGGATGCTTGTTTGGGCATAAATATCTCCTTAAAATCTATTGGTTTTCTATAAAATCAAAGGTAGACAGCTGCTGAGCCCGGCCTTTTCTCACAACAACCGTAAGTTCGAAATGCGCCGCTTTCTTGTGGTCGCAGGTGTGCACCGCCCAACCGTTCCGGGCCAGATACACATCCTTTTTACCCGCCGTGATCATCGGCTCGATACAAAGGGTCATTCCATCGACAAGGCGAGGGCCGTGACCCCTGCGTCCGTAATTGGGAACTCCGGGGTTCTCGTGCATCTTCTTGCCGATACCGTGACCTTCGAGCTCACGGACCACGCCGAAACCGAAGCTTTCGGCATACGTTTGCACCGCGTGTGAGATATCTCCCACTCTGGCACCTGCAACCGCCTGTTTGATCCCCTCGTACAAGGACTGCTTGGTGACTTCGAGCAATTTCTTCGTCTGCGCATCGATTTCTCCGACCGCGAACGTGTAGGCTGAGTCGCCGTTGTAGCCTTTGTAGAAAGTGCCGCAGTCAACCGACACGATGTCCCCTTCTTCCAGGGGCTTGTCCGAGGGAAACCCGTGGACCACCACATCGTTGACCGACATACAGAGGGCTGCAGGAAAACCGTCGTAACCAAGGAAACTCGGGATAGCTCCGTTGTCACGGATAAAAGTCTCGGCCACCCTACTCAACGTATTCGTTGTCACACCAGGGGCGATCCGCTTACCGACTTCCGCCAATGCTTTGGAAACGAGAATCCCGTTTTCCTTCATCAGCGCTATCTCTTCCTCAGTCTTCGGTAATACCATCTATCAAAGAACTTTATACATTTTTACATTCCCGAGCGGCCCGTCAGACGACCGGTTTTCATCAGGCCGTCGTAGTGACGCATCAGGAGATGACTTTCAATCTGTTGGAGCGTATCAAGCACCACGCCCACAAGAATCAGCAGCGAGGTACCGCCGTAGAAACTTGCAAACTGGTTGTTGACGCCGAGTAACATCGCAAAAGCGGGCAGGATGGCAATGAGGGCCAGGAAAATGGACCCCGGAAGGGTCACCCGCGACATAATGGCGTCGAGGTATTCCACGGTCTTCTTGCCGGGCTTCACGCCGGGGATGAATCCGCCGTTCTTCTTCAGTTCTTCCGCCATCTGCGTCGGGTTGATGGTGACGGCCGTGTAGAAATAGGTGAAGATGACGACGAGCAGGCCGAACGTGAAGTTGTACCAGAACCCGGTGTAGTCGCTGAACGTGGCGGCAAGACCTCTCGTAGCATCAAACTGCGAGAAAATCAGCGGGAACAGCATCAAGGCCTGGGCGAAGATGATGGGCATCACGCCGGCAGCATTGATTTTCAATGGAATGAATTGATAAGCACCGCCGTATTGTTTGTTGCCGACAATTCGTTTGGCATACTGTACGGGTACTTTGCGGACACCCTGTACCAGTGCGATGGCTGCAATGAACACGAAGAACAGAAGCACGAGCTCAATGATGAGGAGCAGGGCGCCGCCCATCGTGTTGGAAAGTTTGGAACCGGCCTCCGCAACAAGGGCGAAGGGGAGTCGGGCGATGATACCCACCATAATGATGAGGGAAATACCGTTGCCGATACCCCGGTCGGTAATCCTTTCACCCAGCCACATCACGAACATCGTACCGCCAATCAGAATGATGGTGGAGACGAGGTTGAACATGAAGTTGCTCCAACCGAGGGAGTTCACCGCGAGGAAAGCGCTGGCGGGAATCTGCTGGTGGAGGTTGGCCATATAGGCGGGGCCCTGGATGCACAAAATCAGGATGGTCAGG
>CAMJRT010000216.1 GCA_946408295.1 uncultured Bacteroidales bacterium | reverse complement strand
AGGACAAAAGCCTGCGTTTCTGCCCCCCTTCCCGGAATTGCCTTCCTTGCGCACCCAGACGGATATCGAGGGAATCGACGACCGCGTCAATGGTGTCGGCGGGCATCGCCGCGGCCAGGTGACGGGCAAAGAAACGGCCTTCCAAATCGGCTTTGGCAAATTCAGATACGGACAGTTGCGACTGACGGATATTCCCTTTCAGCGAGGCCTTGAGCACGCCGTCCAGGTCAATGGGCAATTTCTCCGGCGAGAGGGCCAGCAGGCCTTTGAGGTCCGAAGTAAAGGAGGCGTCAATCTGATAAAGGGCATCCGATTTTCCTACAGGCTTGGAAGTCGCCTTGAGAGAAGTATAGAAGCGTTTCTCATCTGCGGTACCCAGCTGCGCATCCACGCCCATCTTACCCCGGTTGGTCCAGGCCGTCCCCCGGGCCTTGAAAGGAATATCAAAGGCGCTGAGTTCAAAACGGTCGAGATGCAGGAAATAATAGGCAGAGTCCCGCTTGACGATGCTGGCAGACAGTTCAACAGGCACCCGTGTGCGGCCGATCGAGGCCAGGGCCAGCGCGAAACGGGCGGAAGCATCCACTTTCACCGTATCGCTACGGCGCTGCAAGGCAAAACTGTGCAAGCCGAAAAAGACGGTATCTTTCTTCAGGCGGCCGGCGACAAACAGCGAATCGATGGTCAGCCGACCCCGAAGTTGGCGCAGGGAATCCGTGCGGATGTTGCTGCGCAACAGAATTTCCTTGGCCCTCATCGAAGCAAAAAGCGTATCCGGAACGGAACAATAGAATACGCGGGGGCTGTCTTTCAAACGGACGCGGTTGATATGGATGACCGGGAGCGACAAGCCGCCCTCACTCGTATCCGCCACGCTCGTCGTATCGGATTTGAAAATATCCCAGTTGACCTTTTCGCCGTAGTCTTTGGCATAAATATGGGGCTTGGAGAGTTCGATAAACGGGATGTGCAGCGTCCCTTTTTCCCAAAAATCGCTGGCTTTGAGCACGACTTTGAGCGAAGCGATGCTGGCGAGCGTATCCCGGGCGTTGGAGTCCAAGACGGGAACGACGGGAGTCCGGGCGGCGGAAGGGGCTGCTCCGGGTGCAGTCGCCCCGCGTCGGCGCGGCGGACGATAATAGCCCTGCTTGCCGGAGCCGGCCATCCGGCTCAAAGACAACGCAAGGCTGTCTTCCCGGGCGAAACGGTCGGAAGGATAGGTCAGCACGACATCCTCCAACTGGACCGACGCGTGCGGAAAATCTCTCCAAAGAGAAAGCCGGATGCTGCCGAAATGCACATCTGCATCCACAAACTCGACGGCATAACGGTTGACCAGACGGGTCAGCGTCTTCTCGGAGAGCACCCATTGGACCACCAGCGTCAATACCAGCAAGAGCGCCAGCACCGAGCCGATGAGAACGGCAATAATTTTCAGAAACTTTTTCATTTGTACTTCTCCGGCAATTTATGTCCTACGGTAGCGACAAAGCGTTTATAGGTGTCGGCATCCTTGGGGCAAATCAGCAGGATGTCATCCGTATCGATCACCATAAAGGAATCCAGCCCTTGAATCGCCATCATCTTGTCCCGGGACGTGGTCACCATCAGACAGTTTTTGCTGTCGCCCGGATGTACGAATCCCCCTTTGATGACATTTCCGGCAGGGTCCTTGTCTTCGACCATATCATAATAGGTCTGCCATTCACCGATATCATCCCAACGGAAACGGACGGGATACACCCGTGCCCGGCGCGACTTTTCCAAAATTCCGTAAGAGATGGACTGGCGTTCCACGCTGCCATAGACCTTCTCGATGAATTTTTTTTCAGCGGATGTCCCGAAGACGTCCTGCCACCCCTCAAACTGACTGGCCAGCAGGGGCAGGCACTCTTCGATTTCTTTTTTGATGGTCTTGACATTCCAGATGAAGATGCCCGCATTCCACAGAAACTCCCCGCTTTCGACAAAGATTTTCGCCAGTTCCGCATCCGGTTTCTCCGTAAAAGTCTTGACCTTGAAAGGCGGTGTATCTTCGGGATTTCCGGGGGATTTCTGAATGTAACCGAAATTGGTGTCCGGACGGGTGGGGACCGTACCCAGCACAATGAGTTCATCGTGCTTCGAGGCATAGTCCAGCGCGTGCCTGAGGGTATAGACAAAAGGGCGCATATCCCGCAGGAGATGGTCGGAAGGCGTGACGACGACCGTGGCTTCCGGATCCCGCAGCATCAATTTGTAGGTGGCATAGGTCAGACTGGGGGCCGTATCCCGGATCAATGGCTCGACTATCAGGTTTTCATCGCTCAACTCCGGCAAGTGATTCTTGACAAGCCGGACATAGCGTTTCGTCGTGACAACCAGGATATGGTCGGCCGGAACGATCTTGGAAAAGCGGTCGAAGGTGTGGCGGAGGAAACTGGTCCCCAACTCCAGGATGGGAACGAACTGCTTGGGCATACACTCCCGGCTGACCGGCCAGAAACGTTTACCGGCACCGCCCGCCAAAATAATGCAATATTGGTGTTCTGAATTCATCTTTATACGAAATAGGGGATAAAGGCTTGTGGATAATACTCGGGCTGACGGCCATCGACGATGAGAACGACATCAAAAAAAGCTTCCATCTCCCGCAAAGCCGCGTGGGAAGCGAGGTAGTGACGGGCGGCCGATACCATATTGCGTTGCTTGCGCGCATCGACGCTCCCCGCCAGGAAATTCTCGTCCGTACGGTCTTTCACCTCGACAAAATGCACACCGGCGGCGTCCAGGGTAATCAAATCCAGTTCTCGATGACCGCTGCGCCAGTTCCGCTCGAGTATGGTCTGGCCTCCGGCGACCAGCAAGTCGCAAGCCTGCTGCTCCCCACGGCGTCCCAGCATCGTATTCTGCGTCGCACTCATACTAATTTTACGACAGTCACCCCGCTGCCACCCAGATCTATATGTTCATCTTGAACGCTTTCCACCCCGGGGGTGGTGCGCAGGAGTTTTTGTATTTCTTCGTGCAAAACACCGGTCCCTTTTCCGTGAATGATACGCACGCTGCTCACGGACAGCATCATCGCATCGTCCATATACTGAATCACTTTTTCAAGGGCGTCGGCCAGGCGCTCTCCGCGGACATCCAGTTCCGTACTGAAATTCAACTTGCGCCGGGAGATGCTTTCATCCACGCGGATAACGCTTTTGCCGGCATTCGCCTTGGAAATCGTCTTGAACTCGCCGGCCGTGATGCGCTCCACCTCGCAAGGACGCAGGCGTGAACTGATGCTGCCGATGGCCACGGTCACGCTGTCCCGTC